>NZ_JBEOOG010000002.1:0-137955 GCF_040308965.1 Pseudoalteromonas sp. MER144-MNA-CIBAN-0113 | reverse complement strand
TTTTAACCGACAAATGACACGGGCTATGGTGTCGTGTCTTGGAATACCCGCGTTGAAAGCGCCATATCTTTTTAACCAATCAAGTTTTAGATGCCCAAAATCTTCAATATCCTCCCATCCTTGTGCACCGGAGATTACTGCACTAATGGCTAAAAGGAGAATATCGATAAGCTCATGCTTTTTACAGCGTTCAATGCGAGGATCGGTAATTGAATTAAAGTGTTTCAGAAAAGTAGCGCTCATATTTTACGTGACCAAGGTGATTATTATGCCTTGATCTGATCACTACATATTCTATAAGTTCAATTTATAATGATCTTGCCGTGGTAACTTTTGCAAGATTACTAATGCAAACTGTGCAAAAGACAGACAATTTGTTACTATAGCCGCTTATTATCTTGCCGCAATTAATTGGAAATACTGACGTGCTTAAACGCTTTAACGGATTGCTGGTATTACTGTGCTTAGTTTTTAGTAATATGTCTTTTGCGCACAGTTATAGCTACACATTTAATCGCCCGCAAAACACTCAACAAGCAAACTATACCATTGAGCTATTACAATTGGCCTATGCAGATATAGGCTTTAAACTAAATATTGTCGATTTTAATCGTCAAAATGCATTATTTGCAGCGGATAATGGCATGTTGGATGGGCAGCTTGCTCGCGATATCAGTATTGAAAGTGCCTATAAAAATTTAATTCGAGTTAACTATCCACTCTTTAAATTTAACCTTGAGCTTTATAAACACTGTGAGCCCAGCTCCACTAAAACCATAGATAGCATTGCCATTATTGCCAGTTACCCTGTGCAACAGCGATATTTAGACAGTATTGATTTTCAAGGTAAGGTAATTGAAGTTAAAAGTGATAATACGCAGCTTAACTTACTGATCCAGAAAAAAGTACAAGGAGCGTTACTTATTGATTTTGCGATGGCAAATAAAACCATTCCTCCCTCTTTGGGCTGCTATGAAAAACAAGTGGTTGCTACCTACCCGCTTTATCATTATTTACATAACAGTCATGCGGATATTGTTCCCCAGCTAGAAGCAACACTGGATAAGTTACACAATAACGGCACAGTTGCAAAACTCAGGTCAAAATACAACCTACAGTTTTAAAAATCAAAACCTTGTTGATCTGCTTGCGGTGATGATTGTGCCACTTTATTTTTTTGCTGTAAGTAACGTTTATAGCGCTGCTGGCATAAACTCAATACTTTTTTCTTTTGGGAATTCGTTAACGAATTCCAAGAAAAACGTTCATCGCGACTGCGATAGCAGCCTTTGCAATAACCGCGATTATTAACTAAGCAAATACCTTTACAAGGGCTAGGAATATCAAATATTTCAATTTGTTGCATTTTACCCTCCGGTATTAAAAGCATAGCCTGAGTATAGCGCTATTTTTGTGCAAAAAAAAAGCAGCAAATAAATTGCTGCTTTGTTGTTAGCTTAAACTGTTAATTACTGCTCACAGCTTTGTTCATCTACTTGTGTTTTTCGATGAAATGGCTTGGCATACATAGCTAAAACCAAAGCCCTTAACTCTTCTGGCACCTTGGCCAAACGTTCTTCAAACTGTGCTGCGTCATTTTTATTGATCACCGCCTCAGTGCAGCCAGCAGCAATAAAGTTGCCTGGGTGTAAGTAAAACGAATCAATAATTTGCTTATCAATGGTTTTTGCCAGTTCATCGGCACTGTCACAACCTGACTCAATGGGCTGACCAAACGATAAATGCACATGCCCTTTGGCTGAACTAAACCCTTCAACAATGCTGGCAATATCTTCACCCGCCGATTTAACATACTTGCCATGATGTTGTTTATGATATAGCTCTTTTGCCTTGGCAATTGCACATGGTTCGTATTGGTAAGAGATTGCAACCGGCACCACTTTGAGCTCTTTAATGTATTCGCCAAATTCTTTCTTTTGTTTACGGCCATTAAGTTGCAACATTTTTAAAAGCGCAGGATCAGTTTCATCAACCCCATCTTTAGCGCGCCCTTCTTTTTGTGCAATCCAAATTGAGTGCCCGCTACTGAGTGAATCATAAATATAAGCCGATAACTGAGTCAGCGCTTTTAACATCTCTTTTGGGGCTTTTGCTGAGCGTTTCACAATAAAACTTTTATTTAAGCGCATAAGCTCAGTAATGTAAGGAATTTGCAGCAAGTTATCGCCAATCGCAATTCTCACTGTTTTCATTTTATGCTGGAATAAGCCCCAATTAACCAGTGCAGGGTCAAGTACAATATCTCTGTGGTTTGAAACAAAAAGATAGGCTTGATTAGGGTCTAAGTCTTCTAAGCCAGAAAAAGTGACTTTTGAGGTGGTACGTTTTATTAATTTATTTAAGTAATGTGCCACTTCATTTTGTACATCTTCAACCGTTTTAACTTTGCCCCACTTTTTGCGCAACTGATGCTTTATTATAGCGCGTGCTAAAAACCCAACTGCGGATATAAAGCGTGGCAAATTGTATTTTGCAATTACATCAATAAACGCATTATCGTTAATTAATCGCGCTAATGAGGCAGCAACTTCATCGTCATTGTAAGGTCTTATATCTGCGTACTTATCTTCTAATTCAATCATTTACTGCATCTACAAAGTTAAAAACGGCGCGTTAAAACGCCCCGCTGTGTCTGATTTTGATTATAACTCAATCAAAAATACGAAACTAGCAATACTAAAGTTCGATTTACTGAGTTTTCATAGCGTTATAGTTTAACGCCGAGCCAAGCTGTCTTGCTAACAACGCATACGTATAAACTATGGCTATTAATTATTAATTTAAATGGGTAGACCCTACTAACAGCACTTTGTTCAAGTTAACTTAGCAAGGCAGTTGATCATAATAACATGCAAGTTAACCGTCAGTGGGCAGACCACATTTAAATATGGCTCTACAACTGCTAATGTAAACGCAACATGATAAACCCAATAACATTCAAATAGATGATACTCTTTTTATCACAAGCATTTTGCGTACAGGGGTTATTATTCCCTTAACACATACACTATTAGGACACACCGTGAACATAACAATTCTTGATAACGCCACACTGGCAAACACCTCACTTGATTGTATCTCAGCACTGGGAAAGCTTACCGTGCATCAGCTAACTAGCCCAGAGCAAGTGCTAGCACATAGCCAAAATGCAGAGGTGTTAATCACCAATAAAGTAGTGATTAATCGTGACACCATGGCACAATTAACATCACTCAAACTTATTTGTGTTAGTGCCACCGGCACCAATAATGTTGATTTAAATGCCGCGAAAGATTTAGGCATTGCGGTAACCAATGTTGCTGGTTATTCAACCCCCTCGGTTGTGCAGCATACCTTTTCGTTAATTACTAACTTATTAGGCAATACTCATCGCTACCAAGCGGACTGCCAACAAGGCGCATGGCAAAAAAGTGACATGTTTTGTCGCCTTGATTACAGCTTTAATGACATTCAAGGTAAAACATTAGCCATTATTGGTGGGGGAACTCTGGGCAATGCTGTATCTAAAGTGGCTGAAGCCTTTGGTGCTCATGTCATTGTTGCAGAGCGCAAAGGTGCTGAGTGTCGCCAAGGACGCACGCCTTTTGAAACTGCAATAAAAACAGCGGATATTATCAGCGTACATTGCCCACTTAATGATGAAACGCGTGACTTAATTACGCTTAATGAATTAAAAATGATGAAACCAACTGCGCTTATTATTAACACCGCGCGCGGGGGGATCATTAACGAAGCCGACTTAGCACAAGCCTTAAAAACCAATGTGATTGCTGGTGCAGGTGTTGACGTACTAACTAAAGAGCCTGCTGAGCACAACAATCCACTGGCCAATTACACGGGAGATAACTTACTACTAACCCCACATATCGCGTGGGCCAGTACCGAATCTATTGTGCGCTTGGTTAAAGAAGTGAGTTTAAATATCGCTGCATTTAGTCAACAAGAGTCGCGTAATCGCTTGGTTTAATGCCGTTAAATTAAGTTAGTCAAAATAACTAAAAAGTGGCTTTTTAATTTTATTTCTTAAAAAAGCCACTAACTCAAAAATCACTTTAAAAATAAGCAATTGATTTTTAAAGATTAAAAAACTGGCCTAGTCTTTGCTCTAAAGTCTGTAATTAATCATCTAGGATAATAAAAAATGAAAAAAACGCTTTTAATCGCCGCCCTCACCGCTCCTTTTTTAACTGGCTGTGTTATTGCTGTATCCGATGGCGAAGCGGAAGGTCATTGGGCTGGTAATAGTTCTTCTAGCTGGCAAGCAACACATAAGAATAATCGTGAAATTATTTCAGGCTTGGCAATGGATAGCTCTTATCAGTCGGTATTAAAAACCCTAAAAACACCTGACTTCACCGAATTACTCAAAAAAGAAGAGGATGTTTACCAAGTCTTATTTTATGCAACGCACAGCATCCATTCAGATGGTAAAATGACTAAAGATGAATGCACACCGTTGGTATTTAAAAATGATAAATTAGTTGGTATTGGTGCCTCAGCACTGCAAATGCTGACAAACTAAGTAACTACAGCATTTATTGGGCGCTAATTTGATTGCGCCCTAACTTTTTCGCATTATACAAACCGGAGTCAGCTTCTTCTAACAATGCTTTTTCAGTGTAAGCTTGGCTACTCTCACTAGAAGCAATACCGATGCTAATGGTGACATGTGTAGCGTTTAAAGACGCATTATGTTCAATATTCAAATCATTAACGGCGTTACGTAACTTGTTGGCAAAAACGATTGCACCTTGCTGATTGGTTTCTGGTAATACGGCCACAAATTCTTCACCGCCGTAACGCGCAACAAAATCACCGCCACGCTCACATTGCGCGGCTAACGTTTTTGCCACTGTTTTTAAACATTCGTCTCCAGCTCGGTGGCCATAGTAGTCGTTATAACGTTTAAAATGATCAATATCTATGAGTAAAACGCACAAAGGAGAGTTGTTACGCTTACTTCTACGCCACTCTCTTTCTAAGTTCTCATCTAAATAACGTCTATTGGGTATTTCTGTTAAGCCATCAATAGAGGCAAGCATTTCTAGCAAATCATTTTTTTGCTTAATTAATAACTGGTTCCGCACTCTAACTTTCACAATAGCGGCACTAAATGGCTTACCAATATAATCCATTGCGCCGAGCTCTAGCCCCTTTGCCTCATCTTCATGACGGTTGTTTGCAGAGATAAAAATAATAGGAATAGCCTGGCTTATACTGTTCTCTTTTAGCTGTACGAGTACTTCATAACCATTCATACCAGGCATCATGATATCTAAAATGATTAAGTCTACTTGCGTGTGTTTAACAAACGCCAGCGCGTCTTCACCGCTTGTCACTAAGTAAACATCATGCTCATCGCTTAAGGTTTTTTCTAAAATGATTCGGTTAAGCGCATCGTCATCTACAATTAATATTTTTGCTTTATTTATCATTGCTTACATCTAAAATTTTTATATAAATATGAACTTGTTTTAACTGTATTATCAGCTCTTTAATTGCAGCATTGGCGCTCTTGTCGCCCACTTTTAACAATTGCTCAGTATGTTGAGCACATAACAACAATCGGTTAAACCCTAAGTTTCCTGCTATCCCTTTTAGACTATGCACTAAGCGTACCATTTCAATAGTAGGTATGTCTTTTTGAAGCTCAGCTGAATATGACTCACTTAACACCGCTAACTTAGTAAGCATGCTTTGCAATAGCTTCTCATCATCATTGAACTGTGTCAAAGCGAAGGTTTTATCAAAAAAGCAAGGCTTAGATATGCCTAAATCAGCTATCGATGCAAATAAAATAGGCGCAACCACGGGCTTAGTTAAATGTTTATTCATACCACTATTCAATGAACGTGCAATATCGGCAGGCTCACAATGTGCAGTTAATGCAAAAATAGGCAATTGCTGGACGTCAAACTGTTGGCGTATTATTTGGGTTGCTTGATAGCCATCAATACCCGGCATTTGAATATCCATTAAAACTAAATCGGGGCGCAATATATTCACCCATTCAACCCCCTGTTTAGCATCACTAGCAGTCACAACATTCACTTCGGCTTTACACAATATACTGCTAATAATGTCGAGATTGAGCGGGTTATCATCTATGGCTAATACTAAGGTTCCCGCTATTTCTTCCTGTGGTTTATCCGCTTTATATTGAGTTACTTTCTTTAACTTTTCAGGGGTTAAACTAAGTAACCGCTGCGCCAGTGCACTGCGCGGTAAATACTGGCTAATAAAAGAGTCATTTATTGAAAGCTGACTCGGTTGCGAGTGCTCTATAACGATGAGTGAAGTAGTACGAGTGTGTAATACTGCTTTTATTGCTGACGTGAGAAAGGCAGGTACGTCATCAGCATCGATTACAATGGTATGCGCTTGTTGCAAACAATCAGGATCAGTTACGACTATTTCAAGAGCTTGATTATTGAAAAAAGGATGCGCGGTAATAACCTGATTAAGCAACTGACTCTTCGCGCTGGTGATCAGTAATAGTCTATCTGTAAAGTTTGCTGATTTCTCGGTATCTGTCGCTAAATCAAGCGTGAAGTAAAAATGACAGCCATGGCCTTTATCACTACTGAGTGCAATTTCACCTCCCATTAATGCCACACTATGCTTTACAATTGCCAGGCCTAAGCCAACCCCTTGATGCAAGCGAGTAGATGATTCATCACCTTGTGTAAAGGCATCAAATAAACGGCGTTGATCCGCTTGAGCAATCCCCACTCCCGTATCGATAACCTGAAAACAAATACGCTGCTCTGTATGGCTCTGGCTCGGCTGTAATGTCATTTTTAATGTCACACTGCCTTTATTGGTAAACTTAACGGCATTGGTAAGTAAGTTACCTAATACTTGTTGCAAACGAATTGTATCGCCGACTAAAAATGGAGAAATTTGCGAGTCTATGTCGATTTTTAGCTGTATCTGTTTTGTTTGGCATAAAGGTAAAATTAAACTTTCGCAGGTATCAATCAAATCAACTAAGCACAATGGCGCTAATTGCAGCGTTGCTTCTTTACTTTCAACGCGGGCAAAATCAAGCATACTATTTAGCATCTGCAACAAATTATTGGCCGCATATTTTGCTTGGCTAGTTTGTTGAATTTGCCGCTGTGTTAACCCGTGCTCTGCGAGCATATCCAATAATCCCAACACGGCATTGAGGGGGGTGCGTATTTCGTGGCTTAAATTAGCAATAAAACGGCTTTTAGCTAACGTGGCACGCTCTGCATCATCTTTGGCTTTGGTAAGTTCTGTAACATCTTGAATATGAATAACATAATAAAGCGGCTGACTATTTTCATTCCAAATTAACGACATACTCAACTGTAACCAGGCATTTAATTGGGTATGAGCCAAGGTTAAGTGAAACACCCTTTTTTTATTATTTAATAATTGCTGTAGTAATGCTTCAAGCTCCTGCCATTGCGTATCATTAAAAAGCGCATAAAAAGGAGTATCGGTTAATTTATCATGCTTGGAAAATAATTTTCGTGCGGCTTTGTTTACCTGTAAAATAGCGTACTCAAGCGAGAGTAAAAACACCCCATTTGCGGCAAATTCAATTGCGCTTCTAAATATAGATTCAGACTCTTTTAATGCATACAAAGTATGTTGTTGTTCTGTAATATCACGGCCAACCCCCATAGTTCCTAATAATTGCTGCTGTTCATTGTAAAAGGGAGCAATGGTTAACTGATAAGTTCGCTCAGCAACATCTATGCGCTGCTGAATTTGCATTTTATGCTGTAATACTTGATATTCCAGCAAACTAATTTGTTCATACTCGTTACTTATGTTGTGTATTTGCTGCCCAAGGAGTTCACCTTGAGTTTTTCCAATAAACAACTCAAACGCTTTATTACAGCCTAAAAAAATGCCTTCTGTATTTTTAAAATAAATAAAATCAGGCACGCTATTAAGTACTGTGTTTAATAACGCTAAATGACGCTCTTTTGCTTGGTCGCTATGTTTTAGCTTTTGCGATTGTTGCTGTACTTGATCATCTAACTTTTGATTAGCATTTTGCAAAGAAATAACTAAATGCTCATTTTTCGCAAAAATAGCTTTTACCCGAGCAAACCAAGGTTGCCAGTTTAACGGTATTTGGTAATTTAAATACCCGCTATTGTCATTGTTATGATGCTCTAAATAACGCATCAACTCGGTCATGGGTTTGATAAATATACGTTTGCTTAACCAAAAAAAGATGTAAAACATCAAACATAAAAATAAGGCTAACGAAATAAACTCTATCAATACTTCATACACAATACCGCTTGAGAGAGTGTGCTTGTCAGCAAGAAACGCCAGATGAATAGGGTTCTTTTTTGAAGGCTGAATTAAAAATAATGAGTCTGCTCGCGCATTACTCTTTTGTGAGGGGCTATTAATATTAGGCCAATAGGTCGATAACTTTATGGCTTGATTAATTGGCTGCTGTGAACTGGCAATAATTTCATTCTCTTGGTTGATAAAAACATACTCGCCTTGCTTTGAGGTTATTTTTTTCAACCAACTAGAAATAGCCTGTAAGTCATATATTAAAACAATATAATCTGAGGAGTTAAGCTCTCGCTGTCGGCCAACTGCAAAATATGCGTTATTGTCTACTTTAATAACGGCACTTGAAGTGAGTTTGTTCGCTGAAGGTAAAGGTTTAAAGTCGCCATTAAGTACCTGCGTTAAAATATAACTTTGTGTATTGTTACGCCGAGCTAAATAAGCAAAGCCGCGCTCATCAACATAGGCTACAGAATGCAACGACGAAAGCAGCGCTAAAGCAGTATTGAAAGACGGAGCCAGCGACATGACTTTTTGCCAGCGTGATAATGCCTGTTCGGAATAGCTGAATTGGCCTTTTCCTACTATTTCGCCATTAAAATGTGCTATCTGGCTATAATAATAATGCTCGTATTGATTAATGTTTTTTGTGAAGGCATGATTCGCTGGTTGTGGGGCGTGTTTGTCATACATAATAAACATCGCATTAAGTAAATCGTCCATGGCTTGCATATCATGGTCAAGCTGCGCCGATAACGCACTAAAATCGGTGGTCTTTTTTGTTATTGCACGGTCCATTTTTATATCATAAAAATGCAAACACAAAAAAGAGGCCACCAATAAAGGGATTGCTAACGCCACAAAAACAGAGCGATGATAATGTTTTAGCGGTAAAAAATTCAACGACCTACCTAATTATTAGCTCAAAAATCAAACTGTAGACTATAGAGCCAAGATGTTAAGCGCAAGTTATAAATTTTCCTCGGCGAACGAAGCCAGTCGACTACGTACTACCCCATTAAGATTTACGGTAGCGCCACCTTCAAAGTGCTTAAACCGCTCTACAATATAGGTAAGCCCCGAAGTAACCGCCGTTAAATAATTACTGTCTATTTGTGCCAAATTCCCAGTACAAATTAATTTTGTTCCTTCTCCGCAGCGGGTAATAATGGTTTTTAGCTGAGAAGCTGTTAAGTTTTGGCTTTCATCTAAAATCACCACCGCATTTTGAATACTGCGTCCGCGCATAAAGTTCACCGACTTAAACTGAATGTTGGCTTTTTCCATAATGTAATTACGGCTCGAAATTGGGTTTTCATCACCTTTATGCAGCACCTCCAAGGTATCGGTTATGGCAGCCAACCAAGGCGCCATTTTTTCTTCCTCGGTACCAGGCAAAAAGCCAATTGATTCTGCAATTTCAGGGGTATTACGGGTTACAATGACTTTGTCGTAAATACCTTTTTCAATCACCATCTCTAGCGCACACGCAAGTGCCAGTAAAGTTTTACCACATCCCGCTGGACCGGTTAAAATAACAAGCTCAATAGACGTGTCGAGCAAGGCATCAATAGCCATTGCTTGGTAAATATTTTTTGGTTTTATTCCCCATGCACTTTGATGCATCAATCGCTCTGCGCCAATATCTTTAATGGTAATATGCTCACCATCATACGATTTAACTCTAGCGGCAAACTGATCGCCATCATCAAGTAAATATTCATTACAAAACACATCAGGAATTAAATCTTTAGGGATATGATGAACTGTTTCACGTCCGTGTTGCTCAGTATTACACTCGCCAACATGCTGCCAAAAATCGCCCTCAATTTTTTTATAACCACTGGTGAGTAAATCAATATCGTCAATTAACTGATCAGTACGATAGTCTTCAACATATTTAAGCCCCGCCCCTTTGGCTTTTAAGCGCATGTTAATATCTTTAGTTACTAATATGACTTTTTTATCGCTGTGCTGGTTTTGTAAATGCACCGCACAATTAATAATACGGTGGTCGTTTTCATTGCCCGGCAAACCAGAAATAGAATCGGCAAATAAATGGTCGTTTACAATAATTAAGCTGCCTGTCGATCCGCCTTGTTTATTCCTTGGCAGCGCCACACCTTGTAACATTTGTTCAGGAGTTGCCTGACTCAACACCCCATCAAGGCCACGAATAGCCACTCGCGCATCGCGGCTCACATCGTGTTTTCTATCTTTTATATGATCAAGTTCTTCCAATACGGTCATTGGGATAACCACTTGGTGCTCTTGGAATGACAAATACGCGAGGGGTTCGTGAAGTAATACATTGGTATCTAGCACATACATTTTACTATCAAAATTTGAAGCTTTTCCCATAGTACTTTCCTTACGTTTTATGATTTTTATGCTATACCCAATAAACTAATCAGTGGTTACTAATAAACTTGATTAATTACTTAGGTATATTTTGAGTTTAGTCTATTTGTCATAAAAGTCTGTTTTATGACAAATATCATTTAGTTTGAATTTTCCACAAAATCGACGCACTAATGAGCGCTTAGGGTTGGTAATAATTCATACTTATAAAATTAATTAAAAGTCAGGCAAATAGCGCCTTGCAGTGGTGTTATCTAACAGGTAACATAGCCGCCTTTTTCTTCATAGACGAGACATACATGAATTTTTCCTTAGGTCAGCGTTGGATAAGTGACACAGAGTCAGATTTAGGATTAGGCACCGTTGTTGCCATTGATGGCCGCCAGGTCAGCATTTTATTTCCTGCCAGTGGTGAAAACCGTGTTTATTCTTCTGCAGAAGCTCCGGTAACCCGCGTAGCATTTAATCCTGGTGATGTGATCCGAAGCGTTGAGGAGTGGGAATTACAAGTTGAGTCAATTGAAGTACAAGGCGAATTACTGTGCTATCACGGTGAACGTATTGATAACGGTGAAAAAGCACAATTAAAAGAAACTTTTTTAGATCACTTTATCAAGTTCAATAAACCGCAAGACCGCTTATTTGCAGGCCAAGTGGACCGTTTTGATCGGTATACTTTGCGCTATCAAACTTGGTTACATCAGTTTGAACGTCAGCAGTCACCTATTAAAGGCTTAATTGGTCAACGCGCTAATCTTATTCCGCATCAGCTTTATATTGCTCAAGAAGTCGGTAAACGTTTTGCACCGCGTGTATTACTGTCTGATGAAGTAGGCTTAGGTAAAACCATCGAAGCGGGCATGATTTTACATCAACAAATTATCACCGGTCGTGCCAGCCGTGTACTTATTGTTGTGCCTGAGAACTTACAACACCAATGGTTAGTAGAAATGCTACGCCGTTTTAATTTACGTTTTTCAATTTTTGATGAAGAACGCTGCGACGAAGCGTTTGCTGATTCACCCAATGTATTTGATACCGAGCAACTGGTACTTACTAGCCTTGAGTTTTTAACCAAGAAAAAACGCTGGTTTGAACAAGCTACTTTGGCCGACTGGGATTTATTAGTAATCGATGAAGCGCATCATTTAAGCATTAACAACAATAAACCCAGTGCCGAATACCAACGTATGGCTGAGCTGAGCCAAGATATTCCAGGCCTAATTCTTCTTACCGCTACGCCAGACCAACTGGGTCATCGTAGTCATTTTGCTCGTTTACAACTGCTCGATCCAGATCGTTTTTACGACTATGACGTGTTTAAAGAAGAAGAAGCAAACTACAAAGACGTTGCCGAAGCTGCTAATCAGTTATTACAAGAACAAGCACTGGATGACAGCGCAAAAGCCACATTAATTGAGCTATTAAAAGAAACAGATATCACTGATATCCTTGAAAAAGCCCAACAAGGCGACCTTGCTGCACGCAAAGAAATACTCAATATGTTACTGGATCGCCATGGCACTGGGCGCATATTATTTAGAAATAGCCGCAGTGGCATTGATGGCTACCCTAGCCGTAAATTACATGCCTACCCAATGGCATTACCTAAGCAATACAAAACAGCAATGACCGTACTGGGTAATATGAGTGGCATTCAAAATGCCGAGCTCAGTGCGCAACGTGCACTTTTCCCAGAAAAAATATTTCAAGAATTTGAAGGTGAAAGCGCAAGTTGGGGATTATTTGACCCTCGCGTAGATTGGTTAATTGAAACGCTAAAAACACTCAAGCGTGAAAAAGTACTTCTTATTTGTGCTAAAGCCGAAACAGCAATTAGCCTTGAGCAAATATTACGTGAACGCGAAGCAATTAAAGCGTCTGTGTTCCATGAAGGTATGTCGATTATTGAACGTGACCGCGCTGCGGCATTCTTTGCCGATGAATACGATAACGCACAAATATTACTGTGTTCAGAAATTGGTTCAGAAGGTCGTAACTTCCAGTTTTCACATCACTTAGTGTTATTTGATTTACCACTCAACCCCGATTTACTTGAGCAACGTATTGGTCGATTAGACCGTATAGGGCAAACACAAGATGTGAACATTCACGTGCCTTATTTTGAAAACACGGCCCAAGAAGTACTACTGCGTTGGTATAACGAAGGCTTAGATGCGTTTGAAAGCACATCAACCACTGGGCAGTTGCTGTATAAAGAGTTTAGCGAAGATTTACTTGAGTACATTGCAGCTCATAATTGTGATGAAGATGAGCTAGATCCACTCCTTGAGCAAGTAGCACAGAAAAATGCAGTATTACGCAAACAAATGGAAAGTGGCCGAGATCGCTTACTAGAGCTACATTCATCGGGACAGGGTGCTGCTGATTCACTTGTAGCTGACATTGAAAAGCTCGATAACCAGTTTGAACTGCCAAGCTACATGATCAACGTGTTCGACACCTTTGGTGTAAGCCAAGAAGATAAAGGTGAAAACACCATTATTTTAAAACCCACTGAGCACATGTTAAACGCTTCGTTTCCATCGCTAAAAGACGATGGAATGACAGTAACCTTTGACCGTGATACCGCGCTTTCTCAGGAAGATGTGCACTTTATTAGTTGGGATCACCCTATGGTGCAAGGCACTATGGATATGATTTGTGATGATGATTTTGGTAGTTCATCGGTAGCGTTACTTAAAAACAAAAAGTTACCACCAGGCACCTTTTTTGTTGAGCTAATATTTGTTGCCGAAGCCATGGCACCAAAAGTCCTGCAAGTGGGTCGCTTTTTACCCCCTACGCCAATTCGTATTTTACTCGATAAGAGCAGTAATAACTTAGGTGAAAATGTTGGTTTTGATGGCTTTAATCAGCAACTATCTGCGGTAGGTCGTCAAACGGCGAGTAAATTAGCAGGTGCATTACAAAGTGCGGTTCATCCAATGATCAACACCGCAAAAGACATGGCGCAACAAAAGTTGGATGTTATTCGTGCTGAGTCATTAGTAAAAATGCAAACATCGTTAAACGAAGAGCAACAGCGATTAGTTGCACTGAAGCAAATTAATCCAAATATTCGCCAAGAGGAAATTACCTTTTACGATAAACAACGCAATGAGCTAACCGCACATATTGAAAAAGCGCAGTTAAAACTCGATGCGATTCGTTTGATTGTGGTTTCGCACTAGAGACCCTAGCTGTCAGTTGTCAGTTGTTAGTTGTTAGTTGTTAGTTGTTAGTTGTTAGTTGTTAGTTGTTAGTTAAAGATTACTAACGTGTGTGTATAAAAAGAAAGCGCGATATTTATATCGCGCTTTTTACTTGAGCCTAAGACCTCACTCCACTAAAATAGCGCACTTAAAAATCACTGAGGTCTGCTGTGTTAGTTAACTACAATCCCCCTATGAGCCCGTATTTAACTATACTGTTTCAAGACGATGATTTACTTATTGTAAATAAGCCTAGCGAATTACTCACCGTCCCAGGTAAAGACCCAAAACATGCTGATAGCTTAATTAATCGCGTCAACCGTGTTTTTCCTACGGCTAAAATTGTTCACCGTTTAGATATGGCTACCTCAGGGATACTTTGCTTAGCAATGAACAAAGCCGCTCATCGGCATTTAAGTATGCAATTTCAAGAGCGCGAAACAGCAAAACGTTATATTGCACGTGTTTACGGGCAAATTGAAACTGAAACAGGCTCTGTTGATTTACCGCTTATTTGTGATTGGCCGAATCGTCCTAAGCAAATGGTTGATCATGACAATGGCAAACCTTCGCTCACTCATTTTAAAGTCCTTGAACGTGAAGCACAGGCAACCCGTGTAGAGCTTATTCCTATTACAGGGCGCTCACATCAGCTGCGCGTGCACATGTTAAGCTTAGGCCACCCTATTTTAGGCGATCGTTTATATGCTCACAAAGACGCACTTGCTGCGGCACCTCGCCTACAGCTACATGCACAAATGCTACAACTCAAACACCCTGTAACGGAGCAAGTACTTACTTTTGAAGCTGAGAGCGAGTTTTAACACGGATTAATCTTTTAGCTATTTACAGTAAATAGCTAAACTTTAAGAGTACTTCGCCGATACATAAATAAGATTTAAATTAAAAGCTTATTATGTTTATTACGCAGATGTTTAAAGTCATTATTACTACTCTTGTGCTTGGCTGTACGTTAATCAGTTTTCAAGCGCTTAGTGCTGAGTATATCGCTCCCCCTCCTTTTTCAAAAAATATTGATGCGGATATCTCTCGCCTAGCCCAAAGTGATGAAGTAAAGCCTATTTTAGCTGGTGATACTGAGTTTTTAACTTTATACAGTGAATATATGAGTGCGGACTTTAGAGGTGTTGTAATACTTATTCCTGACTGGCAATCAACGCCAACAAACAATGCAGGCATGAATTTCTTACGTAAAGAGCTGAATAACTACGGGTATACCTCTTATGCAATGACAGTTCCTGATATTGATTGGCAAGCAGCTCAAGATGATGCAGCAAAAACGACCAATAATTCCGTGGGCACAAATAATAAAACAGCCAACGCAAATACTAAGCCAAACACCAGTACACAAAAACAGCCCCATCATGCCGACTATGTTGAGCAAGTAAATACTGAGGTGGTAGACAATTACAAGTTAAAACTACTCGCTCGCTACGAAGCTTTATACCAACAAGCTGCGATGGAGTCTGAGAATATTGTTGTTATTGCACAAGGCACCAGTGCTGGGGTGTTATTGGAGCATTACGCTGAGTTTTCAGACTCAAAAATAAACGCCTTCATTAGTTTAAGTAGTTACCTTCCTAATACAAAACGCAATGCAAAGTTAAGCCAAATAACATCTTTGGTTACCCCTGCTTTGTTAGATATTTATTTTGCTACAGACAGTAATGATATTTTAATGAATCTTAAAAAACGCCAACGTTGGGTTAATCGAAATGCAAAGTTTGATTACCGCCAGCGCCAGCTGTTTGGATTACGCGATGCGCCGCAGCAACATGCACGGCTAAGCAAAGAAATAGACGGTTTTTTACGCCGCCTTTTTTAAATACTCGTAAGCGGCTTGAATATCTTGGCTTTTTTTAACCGCGACTTCCATCATATGCTTAGGTAAACCTTGCGATACGAGCTTATCAGGATGGTGCTGAGCCATAAGCTTTCGGTAGGCTACTTTAATATCACGTTGCGACGCGTCTTTATTTAACCCTAATAAGGCCAATGCCTGCGAACGGTTCATATCATTACTTGGTGGTACATGATGTCCTGAACCTTCGCGGTAGCTGCTACTTTGACTTTGCTGCTGTTTAAAACGCTGTTGTTGCTGCCTAAAGTTAAACTCTGCTTGATAACGTTTTAATACAAAGGCAAAGTGTGCTTTAGACACACCTAGCTGCTTACTAACTTCTTGCAGTAATTGCTTTTCTTGTGCAGCAAGTACCCCGTCAGAAAACGCCATTTGAATTTGAATTTCTAAAAATAACTGCAGTAAATCATAACGTTTAGCAAAACGTTCTTTAAAATCATAAACCGTATCTTTGAGTGAAAAGTCGCTATCTTTACCCGATTGAAATGCCTGCTGCGCTTCACGGCGCTCTTCGCCTTTTAAGCCCATTTCATCCATAAACAGCGTCGCTGCTTTAATGTGGGTTTCGCTAACACGGCCATTCGACTTGGCAATATGCCCCATTACCGCAAAGCAACTCGAAAAAAACAACGCTTGGCGTTCGTTAACATCATCGCCTTTAAAAAGGTTAGAGAAGCCGCCAGCTTTATCAAAGTCTTTTTTTAGGCTTTTATCAAACATATGGCCTAGGTATAAGCCTAAAATGGCACCAAATATTTTGCCAAACATAAAACCAAAACAGAAACCGAGAATTTTTCCCCACATTTTAAAACTTACCTCTAGTGTTTTATATTTAGCTTATGGTGCTAATTGTTGGTTAAGAGCCGATAAACGCTCTGGTGTGCCTATATCGTCCCATTGGCCAATATAGAGTTCAGTGGAGACTAAATGTTCATTTAATTTTTCACGTAGTAAAGGGCCTAATGGCCGAATGCCTGGGGCTAGCCCCTCAAAAAAGTCAGCTTGATAACGCCCTATCCCTGAAAAAGTATATCGCTGGCTATTTGTCGGTAAGTGGCTCAGTGCAAAATCGCCATCAGGATTATGCGCAGGGTTTTCAACCAATACAATGTGCGCCTCTTTAGGCTGTAAATGTAGCTGCATTAATGCACTAATATCGTAGTCGCTGTAAACATCCCCATTAATAACAATAAATGACTCACCTAATAAAGGAAGTGCTTGAATAATACCGCCTGCAGTTTCAAGCCCGCCAGTTACTTCCTGGCTATAGGTTATAGTCACGCCCCACGCGCGCCCATCAGCAAAATAGGTTTTTATTTTATCTCCTTGCCACGCAAGGTTAATTATTATTTGAGTAATACCTGCAGCCTTTAGGCGCATAATATGATGCTCAATCAGTGGTTTTCCCGCTACACATAACATAGGCTTAGGTAACTCTGCGGTGAGCGGCATCATACGTTTACCGCGCCCAGCGGCTAATATCATCGCCTTCATGGTTGTTCCTCTTTTAACCGCTGTTGCACCTTTGGCACCACGCTAGTTTTTATCAAAGCCGATAAGTCGCTAAGCTCAGGATATTGTGCCGCCACCTCTATTACGTATTCAAGTGTAGGGAGTATATTTGCTAAGTAACCTTGTTTACCATCACGCAAATATAAACGACAAAAAATACCCGCCGCTTTTAAATGGCGCTGCAAGCCGGTTAAATCAAACCAATACTTAAATTGTGCAAATGACTCATTAGTTATTAAGCCTTGGCGCTTAAATTCGTCATAGCCAAACTCGAGTAAGTGAGTAAGCTCGTCATTAGGCAACTTAAAGTAACAATCTCTTAAAAGCGAGACCAAGTCATAACATAATGGGCCTTGTACCGCGTCTTGATAATCAATAATCGCCCATTGCTGCTCGCAGCGCATAATATTACGACTGTGATAATCCCGGTGCATTGTGACTGTAGGTTGCTCAAGCAGTGTATTTATTAGCAGCGCAGTGCTTGTTTGCCAAGTCTGTTGCTGCTCAGCGCTGAGCTCTGCGCTAATAAAATCATTAACCAGCCAATTTTTAAAAATATCCAACTCTAATGCAATAAAGTCACGGTCATACGGATTCATTGACGGCGCGGCTGGAGTTTTTGCCCACTTGGCACTTAAACTGATCAGTTGCTGGTAATATTCGCTGCGATTGCCATCATCAAGCAAGTCAGCTAAATGGGTGCTACCTAAATCACTTAGAATAAAAAAACCTTGCTGCTCGTCACTATGAATAATGGATGGTAATAAAAACCCCTGCTCAGAAAACACCTTGTTTAATGCAATATAAGGGACGTTGTTAACTTTTTTTGGATCGGAGTCCATCACAATAAAGTTTTTATTTTCAGCGTTTAACCTATAATAACGGCGAAAACTGGCATCTGCGGTTATTGCATTAAGCGCATAGGATTGCTCACCAAAGTGAGTATTAATAAACTGTTGTAAACTCTCAAAGCGTGTCATTTTATAAGCTATCTATTTTTCACTAATTACTTTGCCATTGTTTTCCTTTATTATGTATAGCTTGTAACTAATCACAGAGCATAAAGGTCGATAAATGAGCAAAACCTGGGGCATTTTGATGCTAAGCGTACTGAGCGCACCATCGCTTGCCGAAACTGAACTGACACACAATTTTTGTGGCACTTCAATGCAAACCAGAGCTTGGCAACCGCTTGCTGGCCTTGAGCTTGGAACGGTTGATATCAGCGCTGATGACGTTGAGCTTTTAGGCACACAAAGCGCTGAATTTACTGGCAATGTTGATATTAACACCGTTAACATGAGTTTGTCCGCACAATCAGCACTGATTGATAAACAACGTGGCCTGCTTAATGCCACTGGCCCAATTACCTATCGCGATTATGTAAGCCACGTACAAAGTTCGGGCTTAAATGCCGATTTAAACAACTCAGCATTTAGTTTATTAGGCGCACAATACAGCCTAACACAACAACAAGGCAAAGGCGGCGCGGAAAAGCTCACCATCGATAAGTCTGGCTTAATGCTGATGAATGCAAGCTTTACTGCGTGCCCAGGTAATACGCCTATGTGGGCTATTGAAGCCGATGAAATAAACTTATCACGTGAAGAAGGCTGGGGCGAAACCTACAATGCCGTGCTACGTATTTTAGATACGCCGGTACTCTATTTACCTTATTTTACTTTCCCACTCGATGAGCGCCGTAAGTCAGGCTTATTAACGCCCAGCTTTTCAAGTTCAGATCGCTATGGGTTAGAAACGATTACGCCTTATTATTGGAATATTGCCCCTAATTATGATGCCACTATTACCCCGCGTTATATGTCACGTAAGGGGCTACAATTACAAACTGAATTTAGATATTTAACCCCAGAGCACCAAGGTTTAGTGGCTGTAGAATATTTAAATCAAGATGACTCAGAGCCTGAGCTTAACGAGCGTTTTTTGTTTCATTGGCAACAAAAAAGTTATATTGGTGAAGACTGGCGAGCCAGTATTGATATTACCAATGTTAGTGATGACAACTACCTAACTGATTTAAACTCCGCTTATGTCAGTAAAACCGATACGCAGCTTTATCGTACCGGCTCGCTAACCCATATGGGCGAAATGTGGCGTACTGATATAAAAGTGCAAAACTTTGAAGTACTCGGTGACCACTTAGAATCATACACGGCGTTACCACAAATTAGCTTTACCCAAACCACCCCTTGGAAAATTGATTATTTCGATTTTAGTGTTTCAGGCGAGCTGAGCCATTTTACTAACAGCTCTGCGGTAATTGACCAAGCCACTCGTGTGCATATAGAGCCTAAAGCACGCTTTGATTACAAAGAGTATGCATGGTCGTTTTTATCTGAAGTGAGCTTATTGCAAACTAACTATAAACAAGACGGTGATTTACAGGGTACACAGTATAGCGATAATGTTTCGCGTACTTTGCCAAAAGTGCGCTTATATTCTCAGCTTAACTTTGAGCGCGACACCTCAATTTTTATCGACGATGGTATTCAAACTCTAGAGCCACAAATTCAGTATTTATATACGCCTAATAAAGATCAGTCTGAAATTGGCTTATACGATACCACCAAGTTACAAGATGACTTTTTTGGTTTATTCAGGGATGCGCGTTTTTCAAGTGTTGACCGAATTGCCGCAGCTAATCAATTTACGCTCGGGGCTACAACGCGTTTATTTGATAAGAAAAATGAAGAAGTATTTAACTTCAGCGCAGGCCAAATATTTTATTTAAGTGATTCAGCCAAGCCTACAGAGCAAGGGCTTAATAGCGATAGTAACTACAATGCCTTGTTTGCAGCGCAAACCATGTTACATTGGCACCGCCGCTGGTATTTATCGGGTGGTATTCAGTACGACACCGATGGCAAGCAAATTATCCAGTCAAATTTAACCTTAGACTATAAAGGTGACGATAATCAGCTGGTTCAATTGAACCATCGCTATGCAAATGATGTCTCAGGAAATACAATCGAGCAAGCGGGCTTATTTACAAGCATCCCTATCAGTGACGAGTGGCAATTTATTGCAAGTTACCATCGCGATCTTGATAATAACCGCAGTATTGAAGTATTTAGTGGATTACAGTATGAATCGTGCTGTTGGGCGTTCCAAATTACTGGCCATCGCCAAATTGAAACTGATTTAAATCAGTCAATTGGGCAACCCCAAGCCACTTTTGATTCGAGTATTCGTTTGAATTTTGTATTAAAAGGGCTTGGTAGTAAAAGCCGTTACGATGCTCAAAAATTATTACAACAAGGTATTTTTGGTTATCGTAGGCCGTATTTTCTTAATGACTAAACTGCTTTATTTATAGTAACAATTTACAAATAACTATATCTATTTAGCCGTATTTAGCATTACAACAGTACTATTAGTAAGAGTAGTAAAAAGAATATGAATTTAAAAAAATTATTAACATCAGCAGTTTTAACGTTCAGCTTATGCCAAAGTGCATTTGCCGCCCCTGTCGAAATAGATAAAGTAATTGGTATTGTAAACCAAGGCGTTATTTTAAAAAGTGAAGTAGACACCATTGTTGATCGCGTAAAAAAACAAGCAGAAGAACAAAACCAACAGCTGCCAAAAGACGAAACACTGCGTGTTCAGGCGATTGAACGCTTAGTAAATCAAACCTTGATGATGCAGATGGCTGAGCGTATGGGCTTAGAAATTTCAGATAGCCAGCTTGACCAAACCCTTGCCAACATGGCTAAAGAGCAAGGCGGTACAATTGCTGATTTGCGTCGTACTATTGAAGCGTCGGGTGAGAGCTTTCAAGCTTACCGCGAAGAAATTCGTAAAGAGATAACCACGCAACAAGTTACGCGTGCAAACGTAGACCGCCGTATATATGTAAGCGACCAAGAAATTGATAACTTACTAAAAATTATGGATAGCCAAGGCCAAAATGCCGAAGAATATGATATTGGTCATATCCTTATCGATATTCCAAGTGGTGCAAGTGCAGACGACGTAAGCTCAGCAAAAACACGCGCAGACAAAGTTATTGAACTGCTGCAAGACGGCCAAGAATTTAAGCGTATTGCCATTTCATCATCAAGTGGCTCAAAGGCCCTTGAGGGCGGCCAATTAGGTTGGATGGGCATTAACGAAATGCCATCGTTATTTGCAGAAGCTGTAAAAGGTAAAAAGAAAGATGCGATTATTGGTCCACTTCGTTCCGGTGCGGGTTTCCACATCATTAAAGTACAAGACGTACGTGGCCGCCAAGTAGTTGAAACCACCGAAGTTAAATCTCGTCATATTCTTATTAAGCCTTCAATCATTTTAAGTGAAGAAAAAGCACGCACTATGCTAGCAGGCTTTGTTAAAGATTTACGCGCCGGCGATGCTGACTTTGCAGAACTTGCTAAAGAGCATTCACAAGACCCAGGTTCAGCACTTAAAGGTGGTCAATACGATTGGACTGATCCAACCACCTACGTGCCTGCGTTTAGAGATACGTTACTATCACTTGATAAAAACGAAATCAGCGAACCATTTAGAAGTCAGTTTGGCTGGCACATTGTGCAGTTACTAGATAAACGTGTTGCAGATAAGACCGAGCAAGCTAAACGTAATCGTGCACATGGCATGTTGTTTAATCGTAAATTTAAAGAGGAAAGCTTTAACTGGCAGCAAGAAATGCGCGAACAAGCCCATGTTGAAATTTTCCCAATAGACGAATAATTATGACCTTAAGAATTGCGGTAACCCCAGGTGAGCCTGCAGGCATTGGCCCAGACTTGCTATTAAAACTGGCACAGCATAGCTGGGATGCGCAACTAGTAGCGATTGCAGATGCATCGCTACTAAAACAGCGCGCTAAGCATTTAGGTTTAAACATTAAATTAATTGAATTTGATGAACAAGCCAAAGCAATGCCAACAGCAGCAGGCAGCTTATATATTAAGCAGATTGATTTAGCAGAGCCCGTTGAGCTTGGCGTGCTTAATGACGCCAATGGGCAATACGTGTTAGATACATTACGTATTGCCAGCGAAAAGAATATGGATGGCACATTTGATGCCGTTGTTACGGGGCCTGTTCACAAGGGTATTATTAACCAAGCCGGCATTTCTTTTAGTGGCCATACTGAGTACTTTGCTCAGCAATCAGGTACAGCCGATGTAGTTATGTTATTAGCCACCGAAGGTCTGCGTGTTGCCCTAGTAACAACACATATTCCGCTTGCTTATGTCTCTCGTGCCATTACGCAAGAGCGACTAGTTAAAGTGGCTAATATTCTTAATCATGACTTAAAAACGAAATTTGGTATTGAGCAACCACGCATTTTAGTCTGTGGCTTAAACCCGCATGCTGGTGAAGATGGCCATTTAGGCCGAGAAGAAATCGACACGATTACGCCTACACTTGACATATTAAGAGCTGAGGGGATGAACTTAATCGGTCCTTTACCAGCCGATACGTTATTTCAAGATAAATACCTAAATGAAGCCGATGCAGTGCTGGCTATGTATCACGATCAGGGATTACCTGTGCTAAAATACAAAGGATTTGGTAAGTCAGTGAATATAACTCTCGGCCTTCCATTTATTCGCACCTCAGTCGATCACGGTACTGCGCTTGATTTAGCCGGTACAGGCGATGCTGATGTTGGCAGTTTTGAATTAGCGATCCGCGAAGCAATTAAGCTCGCCCATGAAAAAGCACAGAATCAATGACCGATAAAGTACACTTAGGACACCGCGCCCGTAAACGTTTTGGCCAAAACTTTTTATTCGATGAGTCAATCATCGACAAAATCGTCACCGCTATCGATCCTAAACCGCAAGATAATTTAGTAGAAATTGGCCCAGGTCTAGGCGCTATTACCGAGCCTGTTGCAGATTTAAGTGGCCATTTAACGGTTGTTGAGCTAGATAAAGATTTAGCCCAGCGTTTAATTGAACACCCATTTTTAGGGCCAAAATTAACCGTAAACCAAGGCGATGCAATGAAGTTTGATTTTGCAAGCTTGGTTAAAGATGACAAAAAGCTAAAAGTATTCGGCAACCTGCCGTACAATATTTCAACGCCTTTGTTGTTTCACCTGTTTGAATTTGCCGATCATATTGAGCACATGCACTTTATGCTGCAAAAAGAAGTGGTAAAGCGCATGGTAGCAGGCCCTGGTAGTAAAACCTTTGGTCGCTTGAGTGTGATGACTCAGTATTATTGTCATGCGATGCCTGTGGTAGAGGTACCGCCTGAATGCTTTAAACCGGCACCTAAAGTCGATTCTGCGGTGATTCGCTTAATCCCTAAAAAGGCACAGCAGCGCACCGCTAAAAGCGTTAAAATATTAAACACCGTTTGTTTAGAAGCGTTTAATCAGCGCCGTAAAACGTTGCGTAACAGCCTTGGCAACCTTCTAACCGCTGACGAATTAACCAGCATTGGCATTGATATTACTTTGCGAGCTGAGAGCCTGTCGTTACAACAATTTATTGATATAGCTAACTGGATTTATGACAACAAGCAGTAATATAGGATCACCTGTAAAGGTATCTGTTGAAACGTTTTATGTAGAAGAGCAATCGCAACCTGAACTAGATAAGTTTGTGTTCGCCTACTCCGTTACTATAAAAAACCACAGTTTATGCAGTGCAAAGCTACTTAGCCGTTATTGGCTAATTACTGATGCCAATGGCAAAGAAGTAGAAGTGCAAGGCGAAGGTGTGGTGGGTGAAACCCCAGATATAGCCCCAGGTGAAAGCTACAAATATACCAGTGGTGCAATAATAGATACACCGGTAGGCACCATGCAGGGACATTACACTTTACGTAACGAGTTTGGTGCTGAATTTAAAGCACCCATAAACGTATTCCGCTTAGCCTGCCCTAATATCCTACACTGATAAAAACAGGTAACAATGGCCGACTACGCAATAGGTGATTTACAAGGCTGCTTTGACGAATTTAGTTTATTGTTAAAGCAAGTCGACTTTAACCCTAGCAAAGATCACCTATATTTAGTGGGTGATATTGTCGCTCGCGGCCCAGACTCTAAAGCGTGCCTTGATTATATTTATCAACATCAAGACAGCGTTAGCGTCACATTAGGCAATCATGACTTACACATGATTGCCTGTTATTTAAATAACGTTACACCTAACCCCAAAGACAAACTCACTGCACTGTTTAACAGTAGTAAACTGCCCCACTACATCGCGTTTTTACAAACTCAGCCTTTAGCGCTTTATTTAGAACAATATAATTGTTTTATTTCTCATGCAGGCCTTAACCCTGATTGGTCGTGCGAGCAAGCCATTAAGCACGCTCAATTTGCGCAGCAATGCTATGGTTCTGATAACGCTAAGTTCTTCTTAAAAAACATGTATCAGCCTCACCCGCTAAAATGGACGGAGCAACTTGATGATGCTGCTAAATTTCGTTACATCGTTAATTATTTCACTCGCATGCGCTTTATTACGCCTGATAATTTGCTCGATTTTAATGCAAAAGAAGCAACAACAAATTCATCATCACTAATTCCTTGGTTTTCTCATCCTGCCATTATGAACGCTCAACATGACCTAATTTTTGGACACTGGGCAGCACTTGAAGGCAAAACGCCCTACAACCACCTTTATGCTTTAGACACGGGTTGCGTATGGGGTGGCTCAATGACACTAATAGAACTGCAAAGTAAGCAAAAATTTTCAGAAAAATCACAACTTTTGTCTAAATAAACTGAAAAAAGTTAATACATCTGTTAAGTTTAAGAGTGGATGTTAAATTGTATAATTACAAAACATTCACAATAATGTGTAAAAAATAGCAATGCTCTTATAATTGAGTTAAACATAGACAGTAAACGAGTGTTATTGCCTACATTATTTTTTATCTTTAATAAAAGACTTAGTTTGTAATTAAGTTTTGCGGTAAATTTAGCAACTAACTATTAACAGTAAAAATTAATTATTTTTAATTACTTAACTTATTGTTGAAAGCGCCGATAAGTTTTAATAGACGTATTTTTGAATGGAAAACCATATGAATCTAACAGTGAGTCAACGTATTTGGGGTGGTTTTATATTTATCACTTTATTACTTTTAATTATTGGCGGTAACTCTTTAATAAAAATAGCAAATATAGATCGTTCAACTCAAAAAGTTAATCAGCTATCGCTTCCTGCATTAAACAAGAGCGCTCAGTTACAAGCAGAATTTATTTTGATGAGTAAAGCCGCTCAAGCTAGTTTCCATATAACATCGGCTCAAGAACTCGCCACGTTAAAAGCGCAAATAGAAGAGCAAAAACAAATATTTAATAAATTGCACCGCGAACTACAACAAGTTGTTAAAGACGATCCACAGCTAAACAAAAGCAGCCTTGAAGTTGAAAAAACCTACCAGAGCTTTTCAAATATCATAAACAGCCTGCTTAAAGATAAAAACACCCAGCTAGTGCTTAACAAAAAGCTCAAAGCGCAACTAGAAACCGTTGAGCTCGCGGCAGAAGATGCCAACTCTATGGTACTTGATATTATTGATATTGATGGTTTAGAGGATAATCATCCACGCGCTTATCAAGCAGCTAATAATCTAGAAAATAACTTTATGTCCGTGGTTACCAGCAGCACCGACATGCTAACCGTTAAAACGCTTAACACGCTCGATATTATTAAAAATGAACAAGTGTATTACTTTGAAGAAGTCGTTCGTACCGTTTCATTAATAAAGCCGGCGATAGAGCAAAGTCACAGCAGCTTGTTTAATGACTTAAAGGGTTATGTAGATACCCTAGAGAGCAATATTTTAGGTAACGATAGCCTTTCAGCGAATAAAAAACGCCTTATTGACGCAATAAGCACAACCGAGCGTGAATTAGCAGAGTCTGAAAAAGCGACTAAAACAGCGCTTAGCCAAATTGACGAATTAGTATTACAAGCCAGTGGCGTTGCATTTACATTACAAGAAGGCGTACGTAGTGACGTAAACTCAGCTAATTTATGGACATGGATAGGTATGATCATTGCGACTATTATCGCTGTGCTTGTAGCCATCATTACGGTTAACCGTATTACTAAGCCATTAGCGGAAGTAAATCGTATTCTAGATATTGTTGCCAGTGGTGATATGACTCAACGCTTAGATGACAGCGCAAAAGATGAATTTGGTGAATTATCGAAAAGTTGTAATACCTTAATCGATAGTTTACGTAGCTTAATCACCGGTATTATTTCACGTTCAACACAACTTGCAGCCGCTTCTGAGCAAACCTCAACAATTACCGGTGAATCAAGCAAAGCAATAAGTAATCAGCAAGCGCAAGTAGAGCAAGCAGCAACCGCAACCACTGAAATGAGCAGCACATCACAAACAGTGAGTAATAGTGCACAACAAGCACTGAGCGAAATTAAAAATGCCGATAAAGAAGCGGAGCGCGTTAAAGGTATTTCAAATCAAAATAAAGCAACCATTGAGCAACTCGCCTACGAGGTAGACGAAGCATCAAGTGTTATCAATAAGCTACACAAAGATAGCGCATCAATTGGTAGTATTTTAGATGTTATTCGCGGTATTGCCGAGCAAACTAACTTACTCGCACTTAATGCAGCGATTGAAGCCGCTCGTGCCGGAGAGTACGGCAGAGGCTTTGCTGTGGTAGCTGATGAAGTAAGATCACTTGCAAGTAAAACACAAGAGTCGACCCAAGAAATTCAATCTATGATTGAGTCACTACAGTCGGGCGCTGAAGAAGCGGTTAAAGCTATGGAAAAAGGTAAAGAACGCGCGGTTTCGTGTGTTGAGCAAAGTGACTTAGCCAACAGTGCACTGGATTCAATTACCCTTGCAGTATCACAAGCGCATAATGTCAGTGAAGAGATATCAACAGCAGCACAAGAGCAACAACAAGTATCACAAGAGATCAGTGAGCGCTTAGAGTCTATTGTTGCTATTGCCGAGCAAACAGCAGAAGGCGCTGTACAAACGAATATTTCAAGTTCAGAAGTGGCTAAATTAGCCGAAGAACTAAGAATATCAGTAGAGAACTTTAAAGTATAAATATCGCGCTGTAAGTAGCCTTAGAGCTACTTACAGCTCATACCCTAGTAAGTCAGCGTAAAGCCCCCTTATTCCTCTTCAGGCATACTTAAACAGCTCATAACCGCACTCTAAATACACAACACCAAACGACTTAGCTCGTAAAATTATTTAATGCTCATACTCTTTATGTTTTTTAGTTATAAACAACTGATGCCATTATCTACGGAATAATTCGTGGCGCTTAACAAAAGCCAATTAGCGATTTAATTCAATGGGTATCATTACGGTGATATGGTTTCGGTGGATGATAGAGCAGATTTTAAAAACAAAAAACCCAGCATAAGCTGGGTTTTTACATTTCTGAAAGAAAACTAAATTACTTGATTTTAGCTTCTTTGAAAATCACATGTTTACGAGCCTTAGGATCGAATTTTTTGATTTCCATTTTTTCAGGCATGTTACGCTTGTTCTTGTCGGTAGTGTAGAAAAAACCAGTACCAGCAGTTGAAACTAAACGGATCTTATCGCGCATAATTCAGTTCCTTAAACTTTTTCGCCACGAGCACGGATTTCAGTAAGAACCGTGTCAATGCCTTTTTTATCGATAATACGCATACCTTTAGTAGTAGTGCGTAATGTTACAAAACGTTTTTCACTTTCAACCCAAAAACGGTGTGTTTGTAGGTTAGGTAGGAAACGACGTTTAGTCGCGTTTCTCGCGTGTGAACGGTGGTTACCAACCGCTGGACGCTTACCTGTAACTTGACATACTTTAGACATGTCTATATATCTCCAATAACTTCGCTCGAGCTTAATTTTCCCTAAGGCCATGTATTTGTGCCCTAGAGATAAATCGAAGGGCGCTCTTTATACAGCTTTTACAGGCAAAGATCAAATACTGATCTTATCCAACCAGCTCATGTGTAAATTTGATAGCGGCTAATTATAAAGATCGAATGCCCTTAGGGAAAGTAAAAACTGCATTTAAATTAAACTAATTTGCCAAAACGCACTAAACCGCTCATTTTTAGCACATATCTGAAGCGATAAACTCAAATCAGTCCCCGTTCGGCAAACGAAACACTGCTTTCACCACCAATAATAATATGATCCAACACATTTATGTCGACTAATTGCAGTGCTTGGCACAACTTATTGGTAATGAGCTTATCGGCCTGACTCGGTTCTGCAATACCACTGGGGTGATTATGTGAAAAAATAACCGCCGCCGCATTATTTTTCAGTGCCGCCTTTACCACTTCACGCGGATATACACTGGCCGCATTAATTGTGCCGTAAAATAATATTTCATCTTTTAATAAACGATTTTGACTATCAAGGTACAACACCATAAATACCTCTTGCTGCAATCCACGCATTTGCAGCGTTAAATAGTCATAAACGGCTTGTGGGGAGTTAAAAACGGCGTCGCGCACAAAGCCCTCTTGCATATATCGCTGGCTTAGTTCAAGTACTGCTTGTAGCTGAACATATTTAGCCATTCCCAAGCCTTTTTGCGCACAAAATTCATCCATACTGGCATTAAACAAATTATGCAGGGTTTTATTTTCGTTGATCAGATGCTGCGCCAACTCTATGGCATTCATGCCGGGTAGGCCCGTGCGCAAAAATATAGCTAATAGTTCAGCATCAGAGAGTGCCTTTGCGCCCTTTTCTAGCAGTTTTTCTCGCGGGCGGAGCGAATTAGGCAGTGACGTTAATTGCATGATTCATCCTTGAAAGATTACTGTACTGTATAACTGTAATGCAAAATCAAAAATTAGCGCGATAAAACGCATTTTATCTTAGCTGTCACGCTCAAGATTTGTTATTTTAGCCACAATATTTTATAAAATTGATGAACAACCATGATTAATTTAACAAATAAAAAAATAGTGCTGGGTATTAGCGGTGGAATTGCAGCGTATAAATGTGCTGAACTCGTAAGACGCTTAAAAGACCATGGTTGTGACGTTAAAGTAGTAATGACCGAATCAGCAAAACATTTTATCACCCCGCTAACCATGCAAGCTGTGAGTGGTGAAATGGTGTCTGACTCGTTGCTAGACCCATCAGCCGAAGCCGCTATGGGGCACATTGAATTTGCAAAATGGGCTGATTTAATTTTAGTTGCCCCTGCCACCAGCAATATTATTGCGAAAATGGCCGCAGGGATTGCTGACGACTTGCTCACGACTTTATTACTGGCGACCCCCGCAAAAGTTGCCATCGCACCAGCTATGAATCAGCAAATGTACGCACACCTTGCAACGCAAACTAATATAGCCACTTTAAAGGCTCGTGGCGTTGCTGTTTGGGGGCCAAGTAAGGGTGAGCAAGCTTGTGGTGATGTCGGTGCTGGTCGAATGCTTGAACCGCATGAATTAGTGAGTTTATGCACTGAACCTGCGCAACCACAACTCTTAGCAGGTAAAACAATTACAATTACTGCAGGCCCAACCCGTGAACCTCTCGATCCTGTTCGTTTTATATCAAATCATAGCTCTGGAAAAATGGGCTATGCACTGGCGCAAGCTGCGTTATCATTTGGCGCACACGTGAACTTAATCTCAGGCCCGGTAACTATTACAGCACCGCAAGGTGTTAATTTAATTAATATAGAAAGTGCTGAACAGTTACTGCATGAGTCACTCAAATATGCGCCTCACTCAGATGCCTTTATTGGTTGTGCCGCTGTGGCCGATTATCGTGCAGCAAGTATCGCCACGCAAAAAATGAAAAAACAAGGCGATGAACTCACTCTTAGCTTAGTTAAAAACCCAGATGTAATAGCCGCGGTTGCAAACCTCACACAAAAACGCCCTTACACCGTCGGCTTCGCCGCAGAAACGCAGAACGTTGCTAATTACGCAAAGGGGAAACTAACCAATAAAAACCTCGATATGATTTGTGCCAACGATGTATCGCAAAGTGACTTGGGCTTCAATTCAGAGCGTAACGCACTCACTCTTTACTGGCAAAATGAACAACTCGATTTACCTGAAAGCAGTAAAATAGAAATAGCGGTTAAAGTGATCGAGCAGCTCGCCAAACGATTATAAAAAGGCTGGAAACAAACTGAATAAAACATTAACATGATGACGCCTTGTGACCTTTTAGTGTAATTTTACTGCGCTAAAATAGCTTAACGCTTGCGCATTACTAATGTATCGCTGTAATACGTGCAAAAACACCCCATTGAGTATTGCGCGCTGTAACACTTGGCACAAAGCTGTGTTATCGCACATTTATGTTGAAAAAAATAACTATTAAAAAGGAATGTTCATGCCTGCGACAAAAAAAAGTAATCGCAAAGAGCAAATACTGCAAGCACTCGCACAAATGTTAGAAACCAGCCCAGGCCAGCGTATTACAACAGCCAAACTTGCCGCAGAAGTTGGCGTATCTGAAGCCGCTCTTTATCGCCACTTTCCTAGTAAAGCGCGCATGTTTGAAGGGTTAATTGAATTTATTGAAGACACGCTGCTATCACGTATTAATCTTATTTTAGATAACGAGAAAGAAAGTAAAGCACGTGTATACAACACCCTATTACTGCTGCTAACGTTTGCCGAAAAAAACCCAGGCATAACCCGTATATTAACAGGCGATGCTCTACAGGGTGAACAAGAGCGACTTCGTGAGCGTGTACAAGGCTTATTTGAAAAGCTGGAAACCCAATTTAAACAAATTCTTAGAGAGCGTAAGCTACGTGAAGGTAAAAACTTCCAAAGCGATGAGTTAACCCTAGCTAACTTTTTGCTTGCCTACGTTGAAGGTAAAATGAATCAGTTTGTGCGCAGTAATTTTAGTGCACGACCTAGCGAGCAATTTGAAAAACAATGGCCAGAGCTTCAAAAAATTTGGTTATAAGGTTTTAGTTAATTTTGCTAGCAAGGTTATTAAATTAAACTATTTAGCCATTTCTTATAATCTATTCCACATAAACTCTGTGTTCTTTTTATAAATTAGACTTAAAAATAAATTTGAACACAGAGCTGAAAGTAAAAAAATTGAAAACCACAATTAAACTTCCGCTTCCCTAACTTTTTACGGATACTTAGCACCTCGCATCCCGTGGACCGAAAATCTAACCTTTTACCTTTTACCTTTTACCTTTTACCTTTTACCTTTTACCTTTTACCATTCATTTTTAACCTCTCATCTCTGCCCTGCTACCACTTGTCGTATCTACTCGAATTGTTATTAAAACTCGTTACAATAAAATAATGTTAAAAAACGAGAATCTATAATGAAAACACAACTCACTCTTATAGGCTGTGCACTTATTACCAGCTTAACGAGCGCCAGTGCTTTAGCAAATAAGCCCCTAGAATTTAAAGATGTATTTGATTTTAAATCTGCAAAAGGCACACAGCTCTCTGAAAATGGTCAAATCCTTTCTTTAAGTGCAACCCCTTATCGCGGTAATGCCACAGGGCAAGTCTACTCACTCAATAGCAATAAGCTTATTGCTGAGGTGGAACGAGGAACCCGCCCTACCATTAGCAAAATGGCAAACTGGGTCGCATTTACGCAAGTGCCTACTCTGCTTGAAAAAGAAACCACTAAGAAAAAAAGTGACTTAAAAAATAACTTAGTATTAGTCAACACCCAAACCGGTGAGCAGCAAAGCTTTAATAATGTAAAAGATTACGTGCTAGCTAATAACGGCCAGTGGCTGGCCTATCGCAAAAATGAAAACGCTGAAGAAGACGATAAAAAGCTCGACAACGATAGCGCTATCACTGCCGACAAAAAAGATAAAAGCTATCCGCTGGTTATCATCAACTTAAGTGATAAGCGCACTCATACTCTTGAAAGTGCCTTTACCTATGGCATTAGTGCCACCAGCGATCAGCTATTGGTGAGTCAAAGCTATGTGGATGGCGGCAATAATCAAATTACCTTATTTTCACTCGATAATTTTACCAGCACCGTATTAATTGATGAGCCTGGTGTGGTTGCTAGCAAAATAGCGTGGCACCCAATCGAAAAAACCGTTGCGTTTACCTTAGGCAACTATGTAAACGATGATAAGCGTCGTCGTCAGTACGAATTAACGCTGTGGCAAAACGACACGCTAACCACTGTGCAATCACCTAACCCAGAATGGTTAATGGGCAAAACCGCGACATTAACTTGGGCCGAAGATGGTACACGTTTATACTTTGAAAACCGCCCAAAACTCGCTGCAAAAGTTAAGCAAAAAGAATATACCGATGAGTCATCACTGTATGACTTTGAGGTAATTCGCGACCATAAAGGGCTAAATGTATGGCACAACAACGATGCGCAAATAAAACCGCGCGAAGAACAGCAATGGAATGAAAATAATAAAAATCGTCATTACACGGCGGTATACCATGTAAACTCGCAACAAGTTATACAGTTAAGCACACCAAATATGCCAGAGCTGGCGCTTAATACTGAGCGTGCCACGTCATTGTTAGGCTACTCAAATTTAGCGCATCTTGAAAAAGTAATGTACGGCGGTTTTTTTGCTGACTACTTTGCGGTTGATATAAAAACGGGTAAACAAACACCTATTATTAACGACTATCCATTTAGGCCGAGCCTTGCGCCTAATGGGCAGTTTGCTGCTTACTTTGATAATAACCAAGTACAGCTTAAAAACTTAGGTAATAACAAAGTGAGCGTACTCAGCAAGGCGATTAACGCCACGTTTGCAGATGACAAACACGACTATCCATCCAAGCAGCCTGGTTATGGTTTTGCAGGCTGGCTTAACGATAGCAGCGAAATACTGGTTTATAGTAAATATGATATTTGGTCGTTTAATGTAAATACCAAGCAAGCCAAACGCTTAACTAATGGTAAACAAAGTAATACTCAGTACAGAGTAATCAAGCTTGATAAAAACCAAGTGGGCTTTAACAGCAATGATACTCTTTTGCTCTCTGCAATTAACTTACAAAGTAAGCAAAGTGAGGTGGCTAAACTTAATTTAACAACGCTTAACGTTACTAAAGTACTCACAGGTAATAAGCGTTTTGATGTAATTAAAAAAGCCAAAAATGCCGATAAATACTTATTTACTGAGCAAACCTATCAGCAATTTCCAGACATTTATCAAACAGACTCTAACTTTAAACAACCACAACGCGTAACTAACCTTAACCCTCAGATAAGCAACTTTGCTTGGGGACAAGCACCTGAACTTATTAGCTATAAAGGCTTTGATGGAGAAGATTTACAAGGGGTATTAATCAAACCTGCCGGCTATAAAAAAGGCGATAAAGTACCGGTTGTGGTGTACTTTTACCGCTATATGAGCCAGCGCATGTATGACTTTCCAAAAATGGAATTAAATCATCGCCCTAACTTTCCGATGTTTACATCAAATGGCTACGCCATCTTTTTACCTGATATTCGCTTTGAAATAGGACACCCTGGTAAATCCTCAACGCAAACCATGATCAACGCCACCCAAAAGCTGATTGATTTAGGCATTGCCGACCCAGATAAAATAGGTTTACAAGGCCACTCTTGGGCGGGTTATCAAAGTGCATTTATGATCACCCAAACTGATATGTTTAAAGCAGTGGTATCGGGCGCGCCAGTGTCTAACATGACCAGTGCTTACAGTGGCATTCGCTTAAAATCTGGACTTGCACGCCAATTTCAATACGAAACAGGGCAAAGCCGTATTGGTAAAAATTTATTTGAAGCACCTGAGCTTTATATTGAAAACTCACCGGTATTTTTTGCCGATAAAGTAAACACGCCTATCTTAATTATGTTTGGCGACAAAGATGATGCGGTGCCATGGCATGAAGGCGTGCAATATTACTTAGCGCTTCGCCGCGCAGGTAAAGATGCAACCTTTTTACAATACGAAGGTGAACCACACCACTTGAAAAAATTTCCTAATCAGGTCGATTTTTCAGTGCGTATGATGCAGTACTTTGATCATTATCTTAAAGGCAAACCGGCCGCTAAGTGGATGAAAGAAGGTGAAGCGTTTATCGAAGAGTAACCACTAGAAGTTAAAAACCCCGATTGCACTGCGTGATATCGGGGTTTTTAACTATATAATCATCATCACTTTAAAGAGAGTGTCCAAAGTAATAATGTGCCCGTCATATCTCTAGCTGAAAATCTACTCGCTATCACTGCAATGCTGAACTGTATTTTGCATACAAAAATAGCGCAAGTTAGATAACCCTTTCTTTTTGTAGTTATTTACTCGGTACTTTTATATGAGCGGGTTATGAGTAATAATCAGTGAATAAAAAAGACACAGTCTAAGAGAAATAAAGCATGCTAGATTTTTGGTACAAAGGACTACCACAGTATCCAAAAGATCATAAAGACTTTTGGCGCACACGCTTAATTGCTCATTCATTATTAACGGCAACCTGCTACTTTTTAGTTTTAACCCTACTCAACCTGTTCTACTTTCACAGTTACGATATTGCCGCCATTGATGCATTAGGCTTAGTTATATCATTAGCTATTTATGGCTGGTTTAGTAAAACTGCAAATGTAAGTGCTGCAGCATGGGCAGTCACTATTATGATAGCTAGTTTAATAATGACATTTGTTGTCTCTGTAGGTGGCCTTGCCCACTCTTTATTTTGGGCAACACTTATCCCTCCTTTTGCATTTTTTCTCGTCGGCAGAAATTGGGGGAGCATCTTTAGCGGCATTGCCTTTTGTATTTGCGCTTATTTAACTTATAAACAACAGCAGCTAACTGTGACTATAGGTCTGGGCTCTTTATTTAATATCATAGAGGTCTGTATTGCCCATATCTTAATCTTCAGGTTTTATGAAAAAACTCGCTTTTCTGCTTATGACCATTTAACAATGCGCAATATAGAAATCCAACACCTTGCTGAAACAGATAAACTGACAGGGCTTTTTAATAGGCAAAAATTTGACTATGCATTGTCGCAAGTCATTACCAGCAGCAAAGAAACAAAAACCACAAACTGCTTATTCATTTGTGACATTGATCACTTTAAGAAAATAAACGACGCCTATGGTCATTTAGTCGGTGATAAAGTGTTAGCTGAGTTTGCTAAACTAATTAAAAGTAGCATGCCCAACCATTCATTAATTGCGCGTTGGGGGGGAGAAGAGTTTACTATTATTTTGCCAAATACCTCACTGACCAATGCATTAGCACAAGCAAACGCGTTAAAAGACTATATTTCGACACACCCTGTTGCCAACATTCAGCTAACCATAAGCATAGGGGTAGCTACCATCAGTTCTGATGATTCAGTTATTAGCGTGTTAGAACGTGCCGATAGCGCACTATACGAAGCTAAAAATAATGGTCGTAATTCAGTTTATTTTAGCGACAATAAACTAACGATAGTCGCTTCAGCTAGCCTCTTATAACTAAGTAAGATAGCCAATTAATGTATCGACACACACCAAACTAATTATAAAGAACCAATAACAGCACAAAAAAACCAGACTAAAAACCCATTAAAACTGACTTTTAAACTCAGTTCGCGTATTCTTAACCCCCTGATTTGAATAACCCCTATACCAAAATGAGCAACGCCACTCCCCCCTTCTCTATTTCAGCTAGCATGACTCACAGTATGGTAAATATTAGTGAAGTTTTAGGTAAAATCAGTGCCTTATATTCGCCAGCAATGCTTGAGCACTATAAGCAACAAAAAACCGCCTCCCTGCAAATCAATAACCTTGATATTCAATCAATATCATCTGGCCTATCAACCCCTGATAGCTTATTAGCCTTGCATCGAAGCTTAATCAAAGATCTGAGTGAAAAATCGGGCAGTTATAGGCAGCAAAGTTTAGCGTTAAAAAGTGGTTTGCAAATGGCACCACAAGCAATGCGAGTACCACAAATGGTAGAGGAGTTATTTGCTTGGTTTAAAACAACCGCGCATCATCCTTTAATCAGTAGTGCAGTATGCCATTATGAATTACAGTTTATTCAACCTTTTGCACAGGGTAATACTGAAATAGCGTGTACGTGGCAAACCCTGCAATTATCGCAGTGGCATTCGCTATTTTCACTAATAAATATTAACAATGTTATAGCGATAACTCGCCGACATTATTTTGAAAGCATTAATCTTAGTACCAAGTCCGGTGACTCATCCGTGTTTATTGAGTATATATTGGAAGCATTATTAGCGGCACTAAAGTCATTAGAAAGTGATTTAAAATCAATAACAAAAACCAAAAACCCCCAACAAACCCCTCAAGTTAAAGAGGCTATAAATGTAGACTTACAAGCCCCCCAAGTCATCGCTTTAATAAATATATTTATCCAAAGCGAAAAGCCGTTAAACCGACAAGAGCTACAAAATCAGCTAGGATTAAAAGATCGAAAACATTTTAGAGAGCGCTACTTAAAGCCTGCGATTGAGGCAGGCATAATCGAAATGACCATTCCCGAAAAACCGAATAGCAAAATGCAGCAATATAGACTTAAAAATTAGAAATAAAAATGCCACTTCAGAGCTAAAGTGGCAGGTTTAATAAGCTGTGGTGAGCTATTTTTTTATGCGTATTGCCCAGCGGCGAATCCACAGCTCCATGCGTATTGAAAATTATAACCTCCAAGCCAACCCGTTACATCGGTTACTTCGCCAATAAAATATAAACCTTTGGCTTTTTTAGCCTCAAATGTTTTTGAGCTTAGCTCGTCGGTATCTACACCACCTAAAGTCACTTCTGCGGTTCTGTAACCTTCGGTACCATTTGGCTTAATTTGCCACGCATGAATATAGTCAGCGAGTGCATCTATTTGGCCATGCGTTAGCTGGTTAATATTGCAATCAGGAATAGCTTTACTGTCATGGAGTATTTCAACAAAACGCTTAGGTAGGATAGTGGCAAGGCTATTTTTTAACGATTTTTGCGCTTGCGTTTCTCGCCAGTCAGCTAACTGTTGCTTTAAATCGAGTTCAGGTAGTAAATTGATCGTTACCGCCTGACCTGCTCGCCAAAATGAGCTTATTTGTAATATGGCAGGCCCGGATAAGCCGCGATGAGTAAATAAAATATTCTCTTTAAATACAGTGCCATCTTCGCTTGTAACTTCACAAGAAATACTAATACCCGAAAGCCCTTCAAAACGGTCTTTATCGTGTTGATGTAAGGTAAAGGGAACTAAAGCAGCCATCGTCGGCAAAACCTTTAAACCAAATTGGTCTGCAATTTTATAACCTATTGGCGTAGCACCAAGCTTAGGCATAGTTAAACCACCAGATGCAACGACTAACGACTCACAAGTAAGTGTTTCTTGCTCAGTTGTGACACTGTAACCCATTGCTGTTTTAGCAACATTTAACACTTCGTTACGTAGTTTAATAGTAACACCCGCCCACTCACACTCGGTAAGTAAAATATCAACAATGTCCTGTGCGCTATTGTCACAGAATAATTGCCCCAATGTTTTATGGTGATACGCCAAACCATGTCGGTCTACAAGCTCTACAAAGTCATGCTGCGTATAACGACTTAAGCACGATTTTACAAAATGAGGATTTGCGCATAAATAGTTATTAGGGCTCGCATTTTCGTTAGTAAAGTTACAACGCCCGCCGCCACTAATTAAAATTTTACGTCCTGGCTTTTTACCCATATCAAGCACTGTAACGCTTCGGCCGCGATACCCTGCTTGCGCTGCACACATTAAACCTGCTGCACCTGCACCGATCACAATTACATCAACGTGAGTCATTTAGTTATCTCTTAAAAACTTTGGTGGATTATAACAAAGTTTCGATAATAACCAGATAGTTGTTACATTGTTTTTAATTTATCAACAAAGGCCAATTAATGATAAAAAACACCGAAAAAATCTAATACATTAGGATCGCAACAAATAAAAAATTAAATACAAAACAATTGAAAGCTCACTGAATACGCGGTTATAACTAAATGAAATAGATACATGCGTATTTAATATTTCAAAATGGTTAACAGATCATTTACCTTTGTACCCGCTTTGTGGATATCCACAAATAATAATAACACTAAGGGTAATTATGACTTCTAATAATTCATTTAAAAAATGCGCTGTTGCGCTAACAATAAGTACACTATTTGCTGCCAGCTCAAGCATGGCTAACCCAGCGCAAGCAATCGCACCTTCAATGGCAGAAACCTCAGCCAAGTTACTAAATCAAGGTGGCTTTGAGACTCAATTCATCATTAAATATAAAAATAACAACGATATGATGAGTACCTCAACCGCTGATGCATCACCAGCAATGATGAATAAAAAAGCGCAAAGCTTTGTAAAAAACTTCACCTCAAAAAAAGGCAAAGTTAAAGCCAAGTATGTTCGCGCAATGGCACTCAATAACCATCACGTAATGCGTGCCGATAAAAAACTAAACGCTGAAGAGGCCCAGCAGTTCATGCAGGAAATGGTTAATTCGGGTAATGTTGAATATATTGAAGTCGATCAAATGCTAAAACCATTTGCGACACCAAATGACCCGCGTTTTGATGATCAATGGCATTACTATGAGCAAGCCGGTGGACTTAACTTACCAACAGCTTGGGATACGGCAACAGGCAGTGGTGTGGTTGTCGCTGTGCTTGATACGGGCTACCGCCCTCACGCTGATTTAAACGCTAATATTTTACCAGGCTACGATATGATCTCTAATCTATCAGTCGCCAATGATGGCAATGGCCGTGACAACGATGCTCGCGATCCAGGGGATGCGGTTGCAGCTGGTGAATGTGGTAATAACGGTGCACAAGGCTCTAGTTGGCATGGTACTCACGTTGCAGGCACTGTCGCTGCAGTAACGAATAACGGTGAAGGCGTTGCTGGTGTTGCTTATGACGCCAAAGTAGTACCTGTGCGTGTATTGGGTAAATGTGGTGGTTTAACCTCCGATATTGCTGACGGTATCATTTGGGCCTCAGGTGGTAATGTATCGGGTACATCAGCAAATGCTAATCCAGCCGATGTAATTAACATGAGTTTAGGTGGTGCGGGTGCATGTAGTTCAACCACGCAAAATGCCATTAATACCGCTCGTAACAACGGCACAGTTGTTGTTATTGCTGCAGGTAACGATAACGATAATTCTGCAAACTACAACCCAGGTAACTGTAATGGTGTTGTTAATGTTGCATCGGTTGGCCGTAATGGTGGTCGCGCTTATTACTCAAATTACGGAAGTAATATTGATGTGGCAGCACCGGGTGGCGCGCAAAGCTTTGCCAATGATTCTGAAGGTGTTTTATCAACTTACAATTCAGGTTCAACAACACCATCAAGCGACAGTTATGGCTTTTCGCAAGGCACCTCAATGGCGGCTCCTCATGTTGCGGGTGTTGCTGCACTGATCAAACAAGCAAAACCAAACGCGACTCCTGATGAAATAGAAAGTATTTTAAAAACAACCACTCGTCCATTCTCTGCCACGTGTACCAGCTGTGGTACAGGTATTGTTGATGCGGCCGCTGCGGTTGCTGCAGCATCTGGTGGTACACCGCCAACAACGGGTGATAACGAACTTGTTGATGGAGAAGTCAAAACCGGTTTAAGCGGTGCGGCAAGTGCACAAGACTTTTACACTATGACAGTACCAAGTGGTGCAACCAATGTTACTTTCACTATGAGTGGTGGCACAGGGGATGCTGACTTGTATGTACGTGCAGGTAGTAAACCAACCTCAACCACTTATGATTGTCGTCCATATAAAGGTGGAAACAGTGAAGAATGTTCTATTGATAGTCCAACAGCCGGCACTTACCATGTAATGCTGCGTGGTTATTCAGCCTACAGTGGCGTGAGTTTAGTCGGTAACATTACGGGTGGTTCAACAGGTGGTGGTTCAGGTACACCTCAAGCAGGTGGTGGCACGGTGTCTGATATCACAGCAAATGCAGGTCAGTGGAAACATTACACGCTAGATGTACCGGCGGGTATGGCAAGCTTTACTGTTACAACGTCAGGCGGCACCGGTGATGCAGACTTATTTGTAAAATTTGGTAGCCAGCCAACAAGCTCAAGCTATGATTGTCGTCCATATAAAAATGGTAACGCCGAAACTTGTACTTTTAGTAATCCTCAAGCGGGAACATGGCACTTAAGTGTTAATGCGTATCAAACATTTTCTGGTTTAACGCTAAGCGGCCAATACCAGCCATAAAACATCCTCTCTTTAGATAAAAAAAGCCGATACACTGTATCGGCTTTTTATTCTCTGATTAAAGTCGTCAGTTTTAAAGCGTTGCTAAAACAGCTTCAGCACTGCTTATTACAAACTCTTTGTCTTGTTCTACAAATAGACCAGTAACAACACCATTATCAACAACCATCGCGTATCGTTTTGAGCGTATTCCACCAAAGCCTGCGGTATCTTTTTCAAGCCCTAAAGCACGGGTAAAGCTAGCATCACCGTCTGCAAGCATATCTATATGCTCTGCATTTTGTGACTCACCCCACGCTTTCATCACAAATGCATCGTTTACCGATACACAATAGATAGCGTTAATACCTTTAGCCTTAATTTTATCGGCTAGCGCGATATATCCAGGTAAATGAGCATTCGAACACGTTGGTGTAAAAGCGCCTGGCACTGCAAATAACACGACTTTTTTATCTGCAAATAATTCATTGCTTGTCAGTGTTTGCATACCGTCATCGGTTAGCTTAGATAGACTAACTGCGGGTATTGTTTGACCTTGTTCAATCATGTTAAATCCTTTGGGTAATTACGTAGACTTTTAGCATACAGGTTAATATTTACGGTTTCGAGTTAATACCGAGATTAAACTGCATCACTGTCTAAACCCAATCCCTTTCTAATTGTTGCCATTTGCAGCTCTAGCTGCGAGCGAATATCAGACACCAACTCACTCGACTCATTTACTTGGCTTTTCATATTATGCATTGATTGGGTAAAGTCACTAAGGAAATTGCTTTGCTGTTTTGCAAGCTCCATTGCTTCAACTGCAACTGTGTTTGCCTGCTGAGCATTATTTGCGACCCCTTCAGAGTTTGCTTGAAGCTCTTGGGCATTTTCGGTTTGTAGCTGTGCATCCTCAGTTAACGCATTAATTTGTGAATAGACCATTTGAGAGTTCTCACTTAATAACGCCAGCTGATCGTTAATCTCTTTTAACGAACCTTGGGTTTGTATGGATAATTGCCTTACTTCATCAGCAACCACCGCAAAACCTCGACCTTGCTCACCGGCCCTTGCTGATTCTATCGCAGCGTTGAGCGCGAGTAAGTTTGTTTGCTCAGCGATGGTACGTATAACCGTAATAATATTACTCACTCCTTGCACCCCACTCAGTAATTCCTGAACACTATGCATCCCCTGCTCAATACGTTGCTGTGTATCAGAACTGGCATTAAGCATACTTTTAGCAAAACCAACACTTTGCTGCATTGCCTCATAAGTACTTTGGGCATTTTCAGCAGCCTGAGCGTTAATATGATTAACCTGCTCACCAAGTTGCTGAATATTAAGAAGCAGTTCTTCATTGTGATTTACCTGCTGATAACTCGCATTACTTTTTTGCCCAATAGTATGTAAATGCTCACTCATTTGCTGCATAAACTGGCTGACTACATTGAGCATATTCGCTCTTTCTTGCGCTTCTAAACGCTGGCGCTCAATTAGCTGGTTAAAATACTGTGCTATTTCTCCTACCTCTGTTTTAGGATTATTCACTGTAATATTTTTTAACTCATTACTTTCTATTAAAAATGCAAACCCATCTCGCAGTTGTCGTAAAGGCTGTAAAACCTGTCTGCGCTGTACCCAATAGACACTAAAAGCTAATATTACTAATCCGCCTATTGCTATTCCAAACACCCAAAACACTTGTCGTTTCACGTTATCTTGCTGTGCTTTTAATGTTTGCTCTGCCTCAATCACTGTTTTTGATACTAAACTAATTTGTTCACGTAACTCATTCGTTCCAGAATCACGTTGTTTTGATTGCGATAAAGTACTGCTTAAATCGCGCAAATAACGTTTAGGCCAACTCACCAACTCCGCTTTTATTTCAGCTGCCAAATCTTCCGGTTCCTCATCTACAAATAAAGCAAACTCATCAACCTCAGTCATTACCCCTAAGTTCGGTAACTGCTCAATATTTATAGCTAGTAAATTTAGGGTTTTTATACTTTGTTGCAGGTTTTTCTCTACCTCAGGTTGGTAATCATTGATCAACTGATAAGTCGATAAAGATAAATTAACCACTTCACTGTAATAATCACTCGCTAATTTATAATAATTAAGAGCGTTACTGGTTTGCATTGGTGCTTTTTGCGCATAATTAATGAGTGAAGAGGCTGAGCCGGCCATTTGTCTAAGCGCGTTATCTAACAGCGCAGTTTCATTGCCAGATAGTTTTCCAAGTGCTCTGTATTTACCATTAATATCTGTATTTAATGAAGTTAATTGTGCAGCTAAACGAATTTCTAATTCAGGAGGCAGCACTGTTAACTGTTGCGCTTTAAGCTGCTCAATCAAGGTCGATGATTGTTTTAGGTATTGGCTATTACCTTGTACTAAATAACTTTCCAAATGATCGGCAAGCTCGACCATTATGCTATTTTTGAATTGGCTATATGCACTATCTTGTTGCTGAAGTTTAAGTAATGTATGGCTTGCCCATAACAAGGTAGCGGCTAAAAGGATACTTGCTAACGTTAATAAAATGGCTAGTAAACGGGTAAAAAATGATACACGCATAAATATATCTCAAAACTGACATACACATAGAGTATTGAGTTTTTATGACATTTTTATGTAATAAGAGTAATAAGGATAAATACTCAGGGGGAACTAGACTTAAAGGTAGTTTAACAGGGTGTAAAATGACAATTTATCTAAGTAAAAAAAACCGCGTTTAAACGCGGTTTTTTTTATTAATTAAGCTTTTATTTAAAGGCCTGCGCGGTCTTTAATAATAGGGATTAAAGCTGAACCAGCATGATTTGCCTCAGCCCAAGCGATATCTGCGCCATCTTCAAGTGAGCTTTTTGATAAGTTTTTAACAATGTACTCACCCGTATCAACCGCATTACTTGCAACAGCGTGACGCAATAAGTTGTTACCATTACAGAAAACTGCATCATAGATATTACGTACTTTCACACGTGAACTTTTTAGTTTGCTACGCAGACGATTTTTATCATCAGCGGCAATGTATTCACAGACTGAAACAGCTAACTGATCATCAGCGCTTACAGGCGCAGTATAAGCGAACGAACCCGCTGCAATAGCAGCAATTACAACTAGCTTTGGTAATTTAATCATTGATTGGACACCCTATATTAATACTTTTTTCGTACTCGACTGTTTAATATTGTACCAACACGCTCAGATTTTGGCAATAATGTTAAGAAACTTTATTCAAAGTTACGAACTTATAACTATATTTATTTTTATCATCGGGCGTCATCAACATTTCATCTGCAATTTGCCAGTTTGCAACACTTTTATAATCAGGAAATTGTGTATCCCCTTCAACATCTAAGTCTATAAAGGTTAAATACAAGCGCTGCGCCTGCGCTAAAAACTGCTGGTAGATGTTTCCGCCACCAATTATCATCACCTCTGCAACATCATTAACAAGCTCAAGTGCAGCTTCTGGTGTGGTTACTGTTTCAATTCCTGATGCGTGATAGTCTTTATTACGAGTAATAATAATATTACGTCGCCCAGGTAACGGTCGGCCTATTGATTCAAATGTTTTGCGCCCCATAATAACGGGTTTACCAGAGGTTACTTTTTTAAAGTGCTGAAGGTCACCAGGTAAATGCCATGGCATTTTATTATCTAAGCCAATGACACGGTTATTTGCCATTGCTGCAATCATTGAAATTATCACACTAAATACCCAATACTTTATTATTAATCAAAGAAAAAGGAGCGTTAGCTCCTTTTAAATATAAACAATTATTAACGCTCGTAGACAACTTCTACGTCGTAATCATCTTCATCCCAATCATCCCAGTCATCATCATCGCCTTTAGTGGCTTTTTGATGGTAGGTATCCCACTTAAATTCAACCTCTTCGTCTGCCACTTCTACAAACTTCTCTTTAGGCATGTTATCAAGTAGCGTCATGATGTCGTGAATTAATGGCTGCGTATTTAATTTATTAATTGCAGCAATACTGTAAATATTTTCAGACTCACCCAACTCTTCTGCAATTTGCTCACATAAGGCTTTGGCTTCATCTTCAGGCAATAAATCAATTTTATTAAATACTAACCAGCGTGGCTTTTCAGCAAGCTTAGGGCTGTACTGGTGTAGCTCGTTGATGATTGCAAATGCATTATCAACAGGATTAGAGCCATCAACTGGCATTACATCTATAATATGTAAAAGCACACGACAACGCTCTAAATGCTTTAAGAAGCGAATACCTAATCCCGCACCCTCTGACGCGCCTTCAATCAAACCTGGAATATCAGCGATGACAAATGATTTGTTTGCTTCCGGACGAACAACCCCTAAGTTAGGAATCAGCGTAGTAAATGGATAATCAGCTACTTTAGGTTTTGCAGCCGATACGCTGCGAATAAAGGTCGATTTACCGGCATTTGGTAAACCCAGTAAACCTACATCAGCCAGTAGCATTAGCTCTAACTTAAGGTTACGTACTTCACCCGGTGTGCCAAGTGTTTTTTGACGTGGAGCACGATTAGTACTTGATTTAAAACGCGCATTCCCCAAGCCATGGAAACCGCCTTTTGCAACCACAATTCGTTGACCATCTTGGGTTAAATCCCCTAATGATTCTTGTGTATCAACATCAATGATACGTGTCCCTACCGGTACTTTTACAATCAGATCTTCACCTTTTTTACCCGTACAATTACGGCTTTGACCGTTAGTACCGCGTTCTGCTCTATGAAAACGCTCGAATTGATAGTCAATAAGGGTATTTAAGTTTTCATCAGCTTGTAGATAAACACTACCACCGTCTCCACCGTCACCGCCATCAGGTCCACCATCTGGAACATATTTCTCACGACGAAAAGACACGATGCCGCTGCCACCGTCACCAGCTTCTGCGCGAATTTCTACTTCATCTACAAACTTCATGATTACTCACTTTAGGGATTGGCTTGTTAATAACTCTATTATATACCCAAGCCGTGCTGATTGCAGGCTGGGCTTGGGTATATATTTTGCTTAAAACAAAAAACCCCGCAAAGGCGGGGTTTTTTAACTACCTTGCTGATTACTCAGCTACGATAGTTACGTATTTACGGTTTAAAGGACCTTTTTGTTCAAACTGAACTTTACCATCTGCTTTTGCGAAGATAGTGTGGTCTTTACCGATACCTACGTTTGCGCCAGCATGGAAACGAGTTCCACGTTGACGAACAATGATGCTACCCGCTAGAACTGATTCGCCACCAAAACGCTTAACACCTAGGCGTTTGCTTTCTGAATCGCGACCGTTACGAGTACTACCAGCTGCTTTTTTATGTGCCATTTCTAAGTACCTCTAATTAAGCGCTAATGCCAGTGATTTTAACTTCTGTGAACCATTGACGATGGCCCATTTGCTTACGAGAATGCTTACGGCGTCTAAATTTAACAACCTTAATCTTCTCACCGCGACCGTGTGAAACAACCTCAGCTGTTACTTTACCACCGTTTACGAACGGTACACCAATCTCGATCTTCTCACCATCAGCAACTAAAAGTACTGAATCAAATTCAACTGCTGCACCAGTTTCAACGTCTAATTTCTCAAGACGAATTGTTTGACCTTCAGTCACACGGTGCTGTTTACCACCACTTTGGAAAACCGCGTACATAATTAACTCCGTCTGTGCGCCCTCAAATCGACGCAACTAAAATATTCTTCAATAGGGCGCGAAGTTTACGCTAATGCGAAAAAACTAGCAAGCCTCTTTTTGTAATTAAATGAATAAAAAGTAGCTGCATTGAGAGCAATTCAATATTTCCCCTATTTTATATTAAAATCCCCCTTTGCCAAGCGCTTTTTAACGGTTAGAGAAAATAAATTAGCAATCGCAAAGCAAGCCTATGTAGTTCAATTAACCGTCAAGGATGATTCAAATTTAAACCAGGGTGTTTAATCAATTATTCACCAAGTTAATAGGTCATTTAACCTACTTAAGGGTGTTTTTTTAAGGAATCATCACAAAATATCGAGCTTATGCGTTTTTTGTTGTACAATCTGCGCCGTTCACACATTAAAATTGGCTCGGAGATCAATGGATATAAAAGCTATCCAGGCGTTAATCGAAAGCGATATGAATGACGTCAATCAACTAATACATGCGCAAATGCGCTCAGATGTGGCGTTAGTTAATCAACTTGGTTTGTATATTGTTAACAGCGGTGGCAAACGTGTTCGCCCCATGTTGGCTATTTTGGCGGCTAAAGCGCTAGGTTACCAAGGTAAAGATCACATTACGCTAGCAACAATTATTGAATTTATTCATACCGCAACGCTTTTACATGACGATGTAGTAGATGAATCTAACTTGCGCCGTGGCACACCCACAGCAAATGCCGAGTTTGGTAATGCTGCTAGCGTACTGGTGGGTGATTTTATTTACACCCGCTCGTTTCAGCTAATGGTGGGTCTTGGTAAAATGCAGATAATGCAAGTATTAGCCGATGCAACCAATATTATTGCTGAAGGCGAAGTGCTGCAATTAATGAACTGCAACGACCCTGATACTACTGAAGCCAGTTATATGCAGGTTATTTACTCTAAAACCGCCAAGTTATTTGAAGCTGCAACAGGGCTAGCTGCTATTATTACTGAGCAAGATGACAGTGTATTAAACGCACTTAATTTGTATGGTATGCATTTAGGCACTGCTTTTCAGTTAGTGGATGATGTTTTAGATTACAACGCTGATGCCGACCAACTTGGTAAAAACATTGGCGATGATTTAGCTGAAGGTAAGCCGACGTTACCTCTTATATATGCAATGCAACACGGTAGTGAGCATCAAACACAGTTAATAAGAGACGCTATTGAGCACTGTAATGGTATGGAGCACCTTGACGAGATACTCGCTGCACTTAAACATACCAATGCCCTTGAGTTCACTATGCAAAAAGCAGAGCAAGAAGCAGAGAAAGCAATTGCTTGTTTAGATTGCTTAGCTGAATCAAGTTACAAGCAAGCGTTAATTAGCTTAGCTAGAATAGCGGTTGACCGCGACCACTAAGTAATACTGTGTAGATAATTCCGAGCAATAAAAAAGCCTGCAAGTGCAGGCTTTTTTATGGGTTAATTTTGGCTATTACGCCATAAAATCAACACCTTCTTTAATGTCTTTTTTCAGAGTTTCAAGCATGTCATTTTTTGCTTGCTCTTCAAATGCGCTTAAAGTGCCGTAAGAAAGAATTTCTTCTACGCCATTTTTACCTAAACGTACTGGATGTGCGAAGTACTCTGCATCGCCATTTTCAACAGCAACGTATGCATAATCTACAACGTCTTCACCTTGTAAGCCTTTAACTAAAGACATACAAAAACGTGCTGCAGCAGCACCCATTGATAATGTTGCAGAACCACCGCCCGCTTTAGCATTAACTACTTCAGTACCCGCGTTTTGGATACGTGGAGTCAGTGCAGCCACTTCTTCATCAGTGAAAGTAACACCTTCAACTTGAGAAAGTAACGGTAGGATAGTTGTGCCTGAGTGGCCACCAATTACTGGAACTTTAACGCTTGCTACGTCAACGCCTTTAAGCTCAGCAATGAACGCTTCAGAACGGATCACATCGAGTGTTGTAATACCGAATACACGTTTAGCATCATAAGTACCTGCTTTTTTAAATACTTCAGCAACAATTGGTACAGTGCCGTTAACTGGGTTAGTAATAATACCCACAAGCGCTTTAGGACAGTTAGCAACAATGCCTTCTGCTAGTGTTTTGATGATACCAGCGTTAACATTAAATAAATCAGCACGATCCATACCTGGCTTACGTGGCATACCCGCTGGGATAAGAACGATATCACAACCTGTTAATGCTTTATCTAGTGCATCTGCACCAAAACCTGCAACTTTAACATCTGTTGGGATGTGAGAAAGGTCAACAGCAACACCAGGAACTACTGGCGCAACATCATATAGTGATAATTCAGAGCCAGCTGGTAAACCTGTTTTTAATAATAAAGACAACGCTTGACCGATACCGCCTGCAGCACCTAATACAGCAACTTTCATTGGAATTCTCCGTGATTTAAGGTAGGAAATATTTGTGGTTCATAAGATAAAGAAATTAACGACTAAAAACAAATTTATCCTGCCTATTTTAGCTATATTTTCGACCATAGTTGTAAACTTTGCTGTTTAAACGCAGCAAAATGGCAACTTAAGCAAACAACTGCTGCATAATTATGCATTTTTGTGTAGAATTTGCAGTATCTATTACATAACTAATTAGACACTATGCAACCACAAGATAAACAAGAAGCATTGGTTAAAGCCTTTAAAGCACTTTTAAAAGAAGAAAACTTTGGCTCACAAGGCGAAATAGTTGATGCGTTAAAAGAGCAAGGCTTTGATAATATTAGCCAAAGTAAAGTGTCGCGAATGTTAAGTAAGTTTGGCGCGGTACGCACCCGTAATGCAAAACAAGAAATGGTATACTGTTTACCCGCCGAAATGGGGGTACCAACCGCTAAGAGCCCATTACGCCAGCTCGTTATTGATATTATGCATAACGAAATGATGATTATTATTCGCACCAGCCCAGGCGCTGCGCAGCTAATTGCGCGTTTACTTGATTCATTAGGTAAAGCAGATGGCGTATTAGGAACAATTGCCGGCGATGACACTATTTTTATTGCGCCAGCGAAAGTATCAGAAATAGACCTCACATTAGAGCGTGTGCGTATTTTGTTTGATACGGTTTAAACTCGTTTGGTTATCACTGTTACGGCTATACTGATACGTAGCCGTTACTGGCTTGTTTTATAACTGCTTTAAAAATCGCACTGAGGGTGCAAAAAACGCAGAGCCCATATCTGCTTGAGTAAAATCAAGCCAATGGTCGTAATACTCCCCCTGCCCTAATCGGCTATTGAGTACTTTCTCGAACGCATCCCCTTTAGCCGAGCACGTAATCATTAACATCCCCTGCTCATACACGTCGCCATAAGGCATACTTTGATTTAGTAATAATGCTTGCCCCTGTTCATCTTTTAATTCACTTCGGGTTGCATGGCTGCTCTCAAGTGCGGGGCTTATTAGGGTATTGTCGAGACGAGTACGCCCCATTATTTGTTCTTGTTCTTGCAACGACAAGTGCTGCCATAACGTTAAGTCATGCTTATAGCGCTGAACATGAATATAGCTGCCTTGATCTTCAAAGCTATCAGGCTTATTAACGAGGGCCGTTACCCGTTTTTGACGACCATGCGGGGTATCACCGGCATAAATAAAACCATTAAAATCACGGCCATCTAAAAAGCGAAAATTACGAATTTGCTCAACCAGCTCAACATCAGGGTTGAAAAGTTTTAATATTTGCAATGCAAACAGGTGGTTTACATCTTCTCTGTCTGAGCGGATTTGTACAAATAAATCGCATGGCCTTGCACTCATAACAAACTCGCTATGGGTAATATTAGGAAAGCTTTGCAGCTCACTTGGCATATAATCAGGCAGAATGTGTGGCCAATATTGCGCGCCAATGGCGACCATACAAGAAAGCATAGATTCAGAGAATTGATCACTAAACTCATCTTCAATATCGCTCACTTTTTTAAGCTTAGCGCGAAGTGATTCGTCGTGACCATCAAGTACATTAAAAAATAAGTGCAAACCGTGTAAGTTTGCTTCAGCACAAATCCCTGATTGCGCTTGCGCCATTGTCATTCCTTACTTTTTAGAGCAAAACACAGCGATTAATTACGATTCAAAAAAAATTCACCGTGTGCGGTTTTATTTTTATTATAACCTGTTCATTAATTTCAAATGACTGGCCATACTGGGCTGCAACTTCTATTTCTTGCTCATCAATAACCACAGTGTATACATAAGCGGAGCCAATAAAGCGACTACTTAATATACTAACCCGCTCAGATTGCTGTTGCGTATCGTTATTACTAACAAGTTCAAGTTGATGCGGACGCACATAAATAACGCCCTTATCGGCCACGCCATGCTGCTGTGGCTGTATTGATTCAACCACCCCAAACTGCGTTTGATATTCAGTGGCGGTTAATGCGGTTGCGCTTAAGTATATGCCCTGACCCAGAAACTCTGCAACCTCCTTTGAACGTGGTTTAGCAAAAAGCTGTTCTGGCGTACCTTGCTGCGCAATTTTACCTTGGTGCATAACCGCTAGCGTATCTGAAAAAGCAAACGCCTCTTCTTTTGAGTGAGTAACAAACACAGCCGATACTTGCTGCGCCTTAATAATGCGCCTAATGTCGGCAATTAACTCAAATCGTACTTGGGTATCAATATTAGAAAATGGCTCGTCAAGTAACAGTAAGCTAGGTTTATAAGCTAATGCGCGTGCAATCGCTACTCGCTGCTGTTGCCCACCAGAGAGTTGATGAGGGAATCTATCGGCGCAGCCAACCAAGTGCACAAGTTTTAACATTTCATCCACGCGAGCCTGTTTATCCGTTTTGCTCATACCGCTTAGACCAAAGGCAATATTATTCGCCACCGTTAAATGTGGGAATAATGCGTAGTCTTGAAACATCATGCCAATATTACGATGCTCTGGTGACACAAACGTATTGGCGTCACTGACTAACTTACCATCAATAAATACCTGTCCTTGTTTGGCTTCAATTAACCCTGCAATGGCTTTAAGCGTGGTGGTTTTGCCGCAGCCACTGGCTCCGAGTAAACACACTATTTCGTCTTTACCTAAGGTTAAATCTAAATTATCTACAACCTTAGTCCCGTTATATGCATAGCTCACGCCTTGTAAAATCAAACTACTCATTTAACTACGTTGCTCCATTGAACGGTTAATAAAATATAACGGAATAAAGCCCACCACCACTATAAATAAAGCTGATATAGAGGCCAGCTCTAATTGTTCGTCACTGACATATTGAAACACGTGCGTTGCTAAGCTTTCAAAGTCAAAAGGCCTTAGCAGTAAGGCTGCGGGCAGCTCTTTCATACACTCAATAAAGACCAATAAACCTGCGGTTAATAAGCCTCGGCGCAATAAAGGCAAATGCACTAAGCGTAATGTGCGGCCTTGGCTTTTCCCCATTGACTGACTTGCCATATCAAGCGAGGGGCTAATACGTGAAAAGCTTGACTCTATGGCACCATGTGCAACTGCGTAAAATCGCACTATATAAGCAAAAATAATAGTGACTAAGCTGCCAGTAAGTAATAAGCCAATATCTAAATCATAAGGGGTTAAAATGCGGTTAATGGTGTTTTCTAATAGTGTTAGTGGCAACAATACCGCAATCGCTAATACTGTGCCGGGTAACGCATAGCCCGTACTGGCCAAACGCCCAGGAATTAATGGATTTGTTTGTTTAGCAATGCGCTGATAAAACACCACTAAGATACTCAGTATAATAGTCACCACACTGACTACAGCTGCCACTTTTAAACTTTGCCATGCATAGCTAAAAAACTCACTATTCCACGCTTGATCAAAATACATAACTGCATATTTGAGCAATACAACCATCGGAATAATAAACGAAATAATTAAAATAAAGCTACAAAACCCAGTTGCTAGCCACGCAGACTTGCCTTTGAGGATATAAAGCGCCTCGCTGTTCACGCTCGATTGACGCTCAAACACCGCTTGGTTACGACGGCTAAAACGCTCGGTGATCAATGCTAAAAACAGCAATAACAACATCACCCCTGAAATTTTTGCTGCTGCAGTTAATGAATAATAGCCAAACCAGGTATCGTATACGGCAGTGGTTAATGTACTGACAGCAAAATAGCTTACGGTGGCAAAATCAGCCATGGTTTCCATGCTGATCAAAGCAAGTGCCGCTACAATGGCACCACGGGATAATACAAGGCTGACTTTAAAAAAGCTTTTCCATGCATTTAGCCCCATTAACTGACTGGCTTGGACTAACTTAAAAGATTGTTCTCGCAGTGCAGTTTTAAAAATTAAATATAAATACGGGTAGAGTACCAGCGCAATCATAACAATAGCCCCTGGTAAGGTGCGTATATCAAAAAACCAGTAGTCACTGGGTGATTGCCAACCAAACCACTCTCTTAGAGTTATTTGTACCGGCCCCGCATAGTCGAGTAAATCGGTGTACACATAAGCAATAATATAAGTAGGCATGGCAAGAGGCAGCATCAATGCCCATTCAAATTGTTTTTTACCAGGAAAACGGCAATAAGCGGTGAGCCAACCCAGTGGTAACGCAATAAAGCAGCTAAGTAACCCTACACCTAAAACCAGTAATACGGTATTACTTATATAGTCCCACAGTACGGTATTCCACAGGTGGGTAAATACCTCTGAGTCGCCTTGTAAAGATTCTACTAGCAGAAAAAACAACGGGGTCGACAGCAATAACCCCGTCGACCACGCAATAAGCTGCCACTTCGACAGCTGAAATTTATAAGTCATTAAAGATCGAACTTCACCTCATCAATTAGCTTAAGGGCTAACGGACGATATTTGCTAATTTCATCAAGCGGTAAGCTGTCTTCCTTAAAGCTTCCCCATGATGCAACCAAACTAGAAAGTTTCACACCTGGCTTAACCGGGTACTCCATATTGAGCGAGGCATACATATTTTGCGCCTTATTGTCGGTCATATACTCTATAAGTTTCAAGGCATTTTCAGGGTTTTTAGCATACTTAGTAATTACCGCACCCGATACGTTAATATGCGAACCACGGTTAGTTTGGTTTGGAAAATTAATATTAACCGCATCTGCCCACGGTTTTTGCGCTTCATCTTGCAACATTTTACCTAAGTAGTAACTGTTACCTAAAGCTAAATTACATAAACCTTCTTTAACGGCTTTCACTTGCGCACGATCATTTCCCTGCGGCTTACGCGCTAAATTCGCTTTTACACCCTCCAGCCATGTTTTAGTCTGGACTTCACCATGATGAGCAATCATAGAAGCCACTAACCCTAAGTTATAAGGGTGTTTACCAGAGCGAGTACAAATTTGACCTTTATATTCAGGTGCAGCTAAATCTTCATAACTCAGCTCAGGTAATGAACCTAAACGCTCTTTTGAAGAGTAAACATTTCGCACTCGCTTAGTGAGCGCCACCCACTGACCATCGCCATCACGAAATGCAGCCGGCACATTCTTATTAACCTGCTCACTATCAATAGTTTGCGTTAGCTTTAGCTCTTCTAATTGAATTAACGCACTAAAGTTAGACGTTAAAACTAAATCTGCTTTACTGTGTTTGCCTTCACGCTTAACACGCTCGATTAGGCCTTTTTTAGCAAACACAACATTAGTTTTAATGCCTGTTTGCTGTGTAAAATCATCTAAAATAGGTTTAATTAAAAAAGGTTGTCTAAATGAGTAAATATTTACAACATCGGTTGCAACAGCAGGTGCTGAGATAATTAGTCCAACGACAAGCGCTAGTGTTTTTTTCATATTTTCTTACCTGACTAATAATTATTATCATTAATTTTACCGCGATGAACTAAAAAGTGCACACTTTATATAATTACTTAGTGATAAATACGCCCAAAAAAGAAAACCCTTGTAAGATATCTCTTACGCTTATGGCAGTAAATGAGTAAAAACACCCTGCATAACACCCCATAAATACAGCAAGCCATTGTATTTTAAATAATTTATAAATATTTCATTTGTAAGAACATAAACCATAAGCGGTTTTATCCTACATTTACTGCAAATCACTCTCTATAATTAACCCATAAATAAGCAACGACGCTTACCGAGTAAATGGAAACGGATTAACTACTCGAGTACCAAGGTTTGGTTTTTAGGATAACAGGGATTTAAGGACAGGCTCAGGATGAGTATCGCAATGGACTGTTGCACAAAGGATAGCATCAGGATGATGCATAATGGATAACAACATCGGAATAGTTGTTTATAAAGGATAGGGAACAAAAAGGACAGGCCTTAAAGGCAACACAACGGAATGGTAACAAAGGGAATGCACTCGGATGTGCAATAAGGATTGGTAATAGATTTTACCTTACAGGATGTTTTAAGGATTTATGGAGACAGGCCCGGATAGCCTATATTACATAGAACTAGAAAGTAATATTGTAATAACACGGATCGTAAAAATTGGAGTTGATTAGGTTCAATTGCAGGATGCAACAAAGTTAGAAGATTCCGCAAGCGCGACTAGAGATGGTTCGCGCTTTTCTTTTGCCTGAAAGTCAGCGGTCAGCGGTCAGCGGTCAGCGGTCAGCGGTCAGCGGTCAGCGGTCAGCGGTCAGCGGTCAGCGGTCAGCGGTCAGCCAAGATTATATACATTCAAACTATGAACAAGCATTAAATCCAGCCTTTTCGTATCAACATCTTGCAGTTTATTCCGGCCTGCCTTTGTTGCGCTTACCGAGTAAATAGGCGTCGCGAAATTTGATAAAATGCTGTTCTAATTTAGTACTCGCATCAACCTCATTCGCTAATGCCAATACCATAATAGCCACTTCTGCCGTACCTAACTGGTGAGCATGGGGTGCTACACGTAATCGGTAATCTGAGAGCTTTTGTGCGGTAATAGAAAGCACGGGCAAATTATCTAGATAAGGACTTTTGCGGATCATTTTTTTAGCTTCACGCCATGTACCATCTAAAAATATAAATAAAGGCGTTTTACCTGCAACAGGCTCTACTTGCGTTACTACTCTATCTGTTTCAACATCTTCTGCAGGAAAAATCACAAAAGGTTGATACTGTTCATTACTCAACAGTGCTAATAAAGCAGGATCTGGGGAGGTTCTATCCCAACGAAACGCGTGATTATCAGGCACTATTTCAGCAATTAAACGCCCTGTATTAGACGGTTTAAAACTTTCATTATGATACATAAGTAAGCATACTGCAGCGTTGCAGCTTGCGTACTCAGCGCCCTCACAAATACAGTAATGCTTGGCAATTAAGCATTGCTCACAGCGATCCATTTTTCCACCACGGGCATTAAACTCACGTCGAGATTCACTTATTTGCTGGGCACGTAATGCTAAAACTGAATTTTTTAAACTCTGGGTCACTGTGGGTATTTACCTATAAATTGATGGCTGCGCATTGTAGCTAAAATAAAAGAAAATAGATATTAGCGGGCAACGGGCAACGGGCAACGGGCAACGGGCAACGGGCAACGGGCAACGGGCAACGGGCAACGGGCAACGGGCAACGGGCAACGGGCAGATAGTAAAATAAAACACTGGGCTCTTTGCAAACACAATTTTTATATTGTTAACGGGAGTTTACCTCGCGCAGGTTTAGTTTTGAGGTTTTAAGCCCGTTGCCCGACACTCGCAGCTCGACATGCTTTAGTCTTTGTTTTTGCACCATAGAGACGCTGCGCTAGATAGAACAATCTTTTGCTAAACGCTGAGGCTATAAAAACAAAAAACCCAAGCCGAGGCTTGGGTTTTTTATCGCGATTAACTAAAAGAAATTACTTCTTCTTTTTAACTGCTTTTTTGTTTGGTAAATCAGTGATTGAACCTTCAAAAATTTCAGCAGCAAGGCCGATTGATTCGTTCAATGTTGGGTGAGCATGAATTGTCAGCGCTAGGTCTTCACCATCTGCACCCATTTCAATACCTAGACCGATTTCGCCCAGCATTTCGCCTGCGTTAATACCAATCATAGCACCACCGATAATACGGCCGCTTTCTTTATCAAAAATAAGCTTAGTAGAACCTTCAGTACGTGAAGAAGCAATAGCACGACCCGATGCAGCCCAAGGGAATACAGCTGTTTCAATGCTTAAACCTTGCTCTTTCGCTTCCTTTTCAGTTACACCCGCCCATGCAATTTCAGGGTCAGTGTAAGCAATTGAAGGAATACACTTAGGATCAAAGTAATGTTTTTGACCAGAGATAACTTCAGCAGCAACATGGCCTTCATGAACCGCTTTATGCGCAAGCATAGGCTGACCCACTAAGTCACCAATCGCAAAAATATGTTCCACGTTAGTACGTAATTGCTTATCAACGTTAATAAAACCACGCTCATCAACATTCACACCCGCTTTATCAGCGTCTAACATGTTACCATTTGGTGTACGACCTACAGCAACAAGTACTTTGTCGTAACGTACTGGCTCTGCCGGTGCATTTTTGCCTTCAAACGTAACATATAAACCATCGTCTTTTGCTTCAACGCCAGTTACTTTAGTTGAAAGCATTACATTAAACTTGTCTTTAACATGCTTTTGGTAAATTTTAATGATGTCTTTATCAGCAGCAGGAACAAGTTGGTCTGCAAATTCTACAACATCAATTGCAGAACCTAGTGCACGGTAAACCGTACCCATTTCAAGACCGATAATACCACCACCTAAAACAAGTAGCTTTTCAGGAACATCTTTAAGCTCTAGCGCGCCCGTTGAATCAATAACGCGATCATCCTCAGGGATGAAAGGTAAGTTTACAGGTTTAGAACCCGCAGCAATAATTGCGTTATCAAAGGTAATGGTTGTTTTACCGTCAGCGCCTTCAACATCTAAAGTGTTGCTACCAGTAAATTTACCGTAACCAGATACAACTTTTACTTTACGCATTTTAGCCATGCCGTCTAAGCCACCTGTAAGCTGGCCAACAACAGAGTCTTTCCAAGAACGAACTTCATCTAAGTCAATTTTTGGTGCGCCAAAAGTAACGCCGTGAGATGACATTTCTGCAGCATCATCAATCACTTTAGCTACGTGTAAAAGTGCTTTAGAAGGAATACAACCAACATTAAGACATACACCGCCTAATGTCTCGCGAGATTCTACTAATGTAACTTCTAAGCCCAAGTCAGCAGCGCGAAAAGCCGCAGAGTAACCACCAGGACCACCGCCTAGTACAACAACTTGAGTTTTTAATTCGTTGCTCATGCTATTACCTTTATTGTTTGAACGGGACACAGCCCCAAAATTTAACTGCCATGTTTCTGCAAGGCAGAAAAGGGCATTTGTGCAAATATTGTATCATTGCAAATGATAAAAATCCCAGCTAAAAACAACTGGCTGGGATTTGATTTTACTCACTCTGTAGTGATCACATCACTAACTGGCGTATATCACTCATGTAACTTGCAAGAGTAACAGTAAAGCGTGCAGCAAGCGCACCGTCAATCACTCTATGGTCGTAAGACATTGAAAGTGGAACCATTAGCTTAGGCTCAAACTCTTTACCATTCCACTTAGGCTTCACTTCAGATTTAGACACACCTAAAATTGCCACCTCAGGCGCATTCACAATCGGCGTAAATGCCGTACCGCCAATGCCACCTAGGCTTGAAATAGTAAAACAACCACCTTGCATATCTGATGAACTTAACTTGCCATCACGCGCTTTAACAGATACTTCCATTAGTTCACGAGAGAGTTCAATAATGCCTTTTTTATCAACATCTTTAAACACTGGTACAACTAAGCCATTTGGCGTATCAACCGCTACACCAATATTAATGTACTTTTTAAGGATTAAGCTTTCGCCATCCTCTGAAAGCGATGAATTAAATGTAGGGAACTCAGCAAGCGCTTTAGCAGCTGCTTTCATTACAAACACGAGTGGCGTAATTTTAACACCAAGCTTTTTCTTCTCGTTAAGGGCATTTTGCTCTTTACGGAACTGCTCAAGGCTCGTGATATCCGCTTCATCAAACTGGGTAACATGTGGGATTTGCACCCAGTTACGATGTAAGTTTTTACCTGACAGCTTTTGAATACGAGAGAGTTTTTTCTCTTCTATTTCACCAAACTTAGCAAAATCAACTTTTGGCCATGGAATTAAACCAAGCTCACCGCTACCAGCATTGCCTTTAGCTGCTGGTACTTGACCAGACTCAACTTGCTTAACCAGTTGCTTAACATAGTTTTGCACGTCTTCTTTAACAACACGGTTTTTACGGCCCGTGCCTTTAACGTTGGCAAGGTTAATACCAAACTCACGTGCTAAACGACGAACCACTGGCGATGCATGTGCATAAGCGCTATTGTTTTCAAAGCTTTCAGAGCTTACTTTAGCAGATGATGCTGCTGGTTTTGACTCAGCCTGAGCTGCCGGCTTAGATTCTGCTTTAGGTGCTGATTTTTCTGTAGGTGCTGCAGCTGGTGCACTACCCGCCACTTCAAATACAAAAATCAATGAGCCCGTTTTAACTTTATCGCCAGTCGCTACTTTAATCTCTTTTACAGTACCTGCAAATGGTGCTGGTACTTCCATGGCGGCTTTATCGCCTTCAACGTTTAAGATAGATTGCTCTTCTTCTACGCTATCGCCAACCGCAACCATGACTTCTGTTACTTCAACTTCGTCATCACCAATATCAGGCACGCTAACTTCTTTAGTGCTTGATGCTGAAGCTTGTTCAGCTGGCTTCTCTTGTGCTTTTGAATCAGCTGCAGGGGCGCTTTGGTTATCACCACCCGCCACTTCAAAAACAAATACTAATGAACCCGTTTTCACTTTGTCACCAGTATTTACTTTAATTTCTTTTACTGTACCGGCAAAGGGGGCTGGTACTTCCATTGCCGCTTTGTCGCCTTCAACGTTTAAGATAGATTGCTCTTCTTCTACGCTATCGCCAACCGCAACCATCACTTCAGTCACTTCAACTTCGTCATCACCAATATCTGGCACTGTGACTTCTTTGGTTGATGAAGCCGATGACGCAGCAGGTGCTGCTTCCTCGGTTTTTTCAGCTTCTTTAGAGTCAGCAGCAGAGTTTTGCGCTTCACCGTCAAAGATAAACACTAAAGTGCCTGTGGTAACAGTGTCACCCACATTCACTTTAATTTCTTTTACCGTACCGGCTTGCTCAGCAGGTACTTCCATCGCAGCTTTATCACCTTCAACACTTAACAGTGACTGGTCAACTTCAACTTTATCGCCAACACTCACTAGTATTTCGGTTACTTCTACTTCATCGCCACCGATATCAGGTACTTTAATTTCAATACTCATTGCAAACCTCTTATGCGTACAGTGGATTAAGTTTGTTCGTGTCGATGTTGAATTTTTTAATTGCTTCAACAACCACTGACTTTTCAACTTCACCACGTTTAGCAAGTTCAGATAATGTCGCAACTACCACGTAGCTTGCGTTAACTTCAAAGTGACGACGTAGATTTTCACGGCTGTCAGAACGACCGTAACCATCTGTACCCAATACTTTGTAGTTACTGCTTGGGATAAATGAACGCGCTTGTTCTGCGTAGTTTTTCATGTAATCCGTTGCAGCAACGGTTACTGAGTCGTTTAATACGCTAGTAATGTACGGCGTTTTTTGCTCGCTTTCTGGATTAAGCATGTTGAAACGCTCAACATCTTGTCCATCACGGGTAAGTTCATTGAATGAAGTTACTGAGTAAACATCAGACGCAATACCAAACTCTTCGCTTAAAATTGTCGCTGCTTTACGCACTTCAGTCATGATAGTACCTGAGCTTAATAGCTGTACATTGGCTTTTTTGCCTTCGTAGCTTTCTAGCTTGTAGATACCTTTACGAATGCCTTCTTCAGCGCCTTCTGGCATGGCTGGCTGATGGTAGTTCTCGTTCATTAACGTAAGGTAGTAGTAAATGTTTTCTTGATCTTCACCGTACATACGACGAATACCGTCTTGCACAATAACCGCTACTTCAAATGCATAAGTAGGATCGTAAGAAATACAGTTAGGTACCGTGTTTGCAAGAATGTGGCTGTGGCCATCTTCATGCTGTAAGCCTTCGCCATTTAGCGTTGTACGACCTGCTGTAGCACCTAATAAGAAACCACGTGCTTGTTGATCCCCTGCCATCCATGCCATGTCACCAACACGTTGGAAACCAAACATAGAGTAGTAAATGTAGAATGGGATCATCGGTAAGTCGTTGGTGCTGTAAGATGTTGCAGCAGCAACCCATGACGACATTGCACCTAGCTCGTTAATACCTTCTTGTAGTACTTGTCCTGAGGTTGCTTCTTTGTAGTAAGAAACAATATCACGATCTTGAGGCGTGTAGTTTTGGCCATGCGGATTATAAATACCGATTTGACGGAATAAACCTTCCATACCAAAAGTACGTGCTTCATCGGCAATAATTGGCACAATGTTTTTACCAATGCCTTTATCTTTTAATAAGATATTAAGTGCACGTACAAAGCCCATAGTGGTTGAAATATCACGTTTTTGCTCTTCAAGTAACGGCTTAAACGCATCTACTTCTGGCAACTGTAATTTTTCAGAGAACTTAGCGATACGTGTTGGCGTGTAACCTTGTAACGCATCACGACGAGCATGTAGGTACTTGTACTCTGGAGAATCTTTTTCAAGCTCTAAGTAAGGCAGCTCTTTTAATTGCTCTTCTGATACTAAATCATCTAAGCCCAAGCGTGAGCGTAAGTGAGCCACATGCGACATATCCATTTTCTTAACTTGGTGCGCAATGTTTTTACCTTCAGCCGCTTCACCCATGCCGTAACCTTTTACTGTTTTAGCAAGGATCACTGTTGGGCGGTCTTTAGTCTCTTCTGCTTTTTTGAATGCAGCATAAAGCTTTGACGATTCATGACCACCACGCTTAAGCGCAAAAATTTCGTCATCGGTCATATCAGCAACAAGTGCCGCTGTTTCTGGGTAACGACCAAAGAAATGTTCACGTACGTACGCGCCATCTTTTGCTTTATATGTTTGGTAATCGCCATCAACAGTTTCGTTCATTAGCTGTAGTAGTTTACCTGTGGTGTCTTTAGCAAGCAGAATATCCCAACCGCTACCCCAAACAAGTTTAATAACATTCCAGCCAGCGCCTTTAAATAGCCCTTCTAGCTCTTGAATGATTTTACCGTTACCCATTACTGGGCCGTCTAGGCGCTGTAAATTACAGTTAACTAAGTAACATAAGTTGTCCAGCTTTTCACGGGCAGCAAAAGAAATAGCACCACGTGATTCTGGCTCATCCATTTCACCATCACCTAAAAACGCATATACACGTTGGTTTTTAGTGTCTTTTAAGCCACGGCCATCTAAGTACTTTAAGAAACGCGCTTGGTAAATTGAAGAAATTGGACCTAAGCCCATAGATACCGTTGGGAACTGCCAAAACTCAGGCATTAATTTAGGATGAGGGTAAGAAGGTAAGCCTTTACCATCTACTTCCTGACGGAAATTATCAAGCTGTTCGGCACTTAAACGCCCTTCAACAAATGCACGCGCATAAATACCCGGAGAAATATGACCTTGGTAATAAACTAAATCACCACCATCAACATCATTTGGCGCTTTAAAGAAATGGTTAAAACATACTTCATAAAATGCAGCAGACGATTGGTAAGACGCCATATGGCCGCCTAAGTCGAGATCTTTTTTCGATGCACGCAATACAATCATAATCGCGTTCCAGCGAATAATTGAACGAATACGGCGCTCAAGATTTACATCACCTGGATAGGCTGGTTCTTGGTCAACCGGAATCGTATTAACGTAGTTTGTGTTAATGCCTGTTGGCATATCAACACCGTCTAAACGGGCTTGCTCTAACACTTGCTCAAGTAAAAACTGAGCTCGTTCAACACCTTCTTCGCGCACAACCGATTCAAGAGCTTGTAACCACTCTTGTGTTTCTAGCGCGTCTACGTCAATTTTATTGACTTCAGACATATGGAGGTTTCCTTATGTTTAAAATACTAATGTATGTATTGAATACTTCACTGTTGAATCAAGTTAACAGTGAATGTACTTGCTTAATTTTGTTTGGTGCGTCTTAAACTACGTTCAATTCGCGAATGCTCTTTACCCGCTTCAAGCAATGCTTCTTCAATATAGGCTAAATGCGCATTACTCGCTAAGCGAGCTTGTTCAGGATTACCGTCAATCACTGCATCCATTAATAAACGCCTGTGTTCGGCTAATTGGCTGCTTATATCTGACTTTTTAAGTAACACTGTTAAATTTTGTAAAACATTCTGCTCAAGTAAGCTTCGCATCCCTCTTACTAAATGCAGTAACACTACATTATGAGATGCCTCTGCGATGCAAAAATGAAAGTCATTAATCGCTTTGGCTTTTTGCTTTAATTCATCTTTAGCTAATGCAATCTGATCAAAGCTCTGTTTTACTTTTGCAAAATCGTTACTTGTTCCGCGAAGTGCTGCGTAATAAGCCGCAATTCCCTCTAGCGCATGACGAAATTCTAATAAATCAAATTGCGATTCGGGGTGTTTACTGATCAAATCAAACAACGGATCAGTCAGCCCCTCTTCCAATTGATTTTTTACATACGTTCCACCACCTTGACGACGGGTTACGAGCCCTTTTGCCTCAAGCTTTTGAATGGCTTCACGCAACGACGGACGCGACACTTCAAATTGCTTGGCGAGTTCACGCTCCGGTGGTAACTTTTCTCCTGGTGCTAACGACCCCTCAAGAATCATGTTCTCAAGTTGTTGTAAAATAACATCAGATAATTTTGCCGCTTTAATTTTTAAAGACATCAATCAACGTCCGCGTTGTATAAGTGCTAACAGCCCATAAAACAAGGCTTTTAACTGAATGACCTGACCAAAAGGTAAATTGGTCATACCAAATTTTGCCATACGTTATCAAAAACCGTAATTACTGTCAATTTACAGCAGTTTTAAAGCCCTAAGGCCAGCGTAACGTAATTTAAACAAAGTTCAAATAATACACAGATTACAGAGAGTAAAGAAAGGTTAATAAGATCAAAAACAAATGGTCAGACCAGCTAATTTTTAATTTTCGGGGTTCGGGGTTCGGGGTTCGGGGTTCGGGGTTCGGGGTTCGGGGTTCGGGGTTCGGCAGTAGGGTAAAACGTAGCGCCTCATACAAACATACCTTTATTTTATTGTAATCGAGAGTTTACCTCCCGCATATTTAGGGTCTAGGTTAAAGATCAAAGGTTTTAAGCCCGTTCCCCGTTGCTCATTGCTCGTAGCCCGCCAACACCAAGCAAATCACAGTGCTTGGCTTAATTTCTACCTAATACCTAGAACCTAACCCCTGCTCTTTAACTTAAACCACCAAATAAAGTCATTAAAGCAATCAATACTAAGTAGAAAAGTACATTTCGCTTAACCAGTTTGATCATACAGGTGGCTTCAAAGGTGCAACCATAGTAGCGCTCTTCAACTTGTTCAGCCGCTAGCGCCGTATAAGTAACCACCTTGCGATTAGGGCTTGAAAAGTCAAACACGTAATGTAGCCAACAGCTAGTCCCTTTATTAAAGTTACCAATCACTAAATAACCAAAACTGGTAATACGCGCAGGGAGCCAATCAAGCCAAAATAGTAAACGGTGGAGGAGTTTAAAATGCTTAGCAATGACTTCATCACGGTTATCACTGACTAAGTCGGCAAAGGTACGCACTAATGCATAAAAAACAGCACCAGCAACCCCCAATACCACAAACCAAAATATAACCGCGCAATAAAATCGAAAGTTAACCCAAGCTAATGTTTGCCCAACGGTTTCGCCGCCTTGTTGATCTTGGGTGCGTTTTTGCCCTAATTGCAAAGCATACAAAGACGCAGCGGTTTGATCACCGCGAGTCAGTGCATTTAAATACGACTTATACAAAGCACGCTGTTTAGCACAGCCAAAGCACACTAATAACACCGCTACATTAAAAACAAGCTGCCAAAGTGCAAAGTCAGATAAAAAATACACACACCCAACGGCAATCACTGGCAGTAATAACCAAATCAAAAACCCGGTAGCCGTGCCAAATAAACCTTTATTCGTTAATAAATTAACACTGCGATTTAAGTAGCCATTGGCATAATGACTTATTTGCCAATGCGCAGAGCGAGCACCTAAACGCTCAAGTATCAGTGCTATTATTATTGAAACCAAAATCATGTTGTTACTCGCTTAATTTAGGGTCTGTTGACCTTTGCGGATTATAATTTGTTCAAACTAGGGGCGATTTAATCGCGGCGCGAGGTTTGTAACCTAGTGGGCTAAGTCAAAACCGAGCAACAAAGAGTAAATCGTCCCTAGGCAGAACCCGAAGGGCAGCGCCTGTTTGGCATTGATGCTACGTTATCGCCTATTTATGGGGAATAACCACACCACATAGGCGCTGCCTTGCCTAAATACCAAACAGACTGCTGCAAATTTAACCTTGAAAGGTCAACAGACCCTAGTTATTTAATTAGGTTAAAAAACTTACGCCAGTTAAAACTGACCCCAGGGTCGGTTTTTCGCCCAGGGGCTATATCGCAATGCCCAACTATATTACTGGCTGTTATTTTTGGATAGCGCTGCATAATAGCCTGCGCCAATGCAGCTAAACTTTGATATTGCGCATCGGTATAGTTAATTGTATCTGTGCCTTCAAGCTCTATACCTATACTAAAATCATTACAATTTTGTTGCCCAGCAAAGCAGGAGCGCCCCGCATGCCATGCACGTTTTTCAAAAGGCACATACTGTGTAACTTCGCCGCAGCGCTTAATAAAACAATGCGCTGACACCTTAAGCCCCTCTAGGTCACTAAAGCTAGGGTGCGCATTACAATCAATACACCCCATAAATAAATCATCAACGTAGGGAGTGTTAAACTGCCCTGCGGGTAATGAAATATTATGAATAACCAACAGTGAAATATCGCTGTGAGCAGGTCGCTCGTCAAAGTGGCTACACGCCCGCTGGGTAATATTATCTATAACGCCTAAAGAATCTATTTTCATACTATTTATTTAAAACTTATGTAGCCCGCTGCCCATAGCCCGTTACACGTAGCTCGCAGCGCTCAGGTTAATCAACCAAAATTGATGTATATCAAGATGCTAATAGATTTAACCCTATAAAGATAGCGTAATACCAAACGATAAAATATGATTAATGCGTTAATTAAGCGCTGGCTTTTTAGTTTAGTTGTTAGCTGCTTCTATTTAGTAATTAAACAGAGTAAAATTTAGTTAATTAATTAATTATCTACTATGAGCTTTTTCATGTCTATTTCGCATACCCTAATTAGCCAACTTGTTACCTTAGCGCTAGATGAAGACCTAAATCACCAAAGCGCAGAACAAGGCGATATTACCGCACAGCTTATTCCGCAAGCAGAGCAAGCCAATGCGAAAGTGATCACCCGTGAAGACTGCATTTTTTGTGGTAAAGACCTAATCATTGAAGTGTTCAAGCAAGTCGACCCAAGTGTGGTTGTAACTATATGCGTGAACGACGGCGACTTTGTTAGTGCCAATAGCACTCTGTTCACCGCATCAGGCTCTGCTCGCGCTATTTTAACGGCAGAGCGTACAGCACTTAATTTTGTACAAACGCTCTCTGGCACAGCCACCACCACCGCGCATTATGTAAAAGAGCTAAGTGGCACTAGCACGCAACTACTCGATACCCGTAAAACCATTCCGGGGCTAAGAGCATTGCAAAAATACGCAGTTAAGTGTGGCGGCGGTGCAAACCATCGAATTGGTTTGTTTGATGCGTTTTTAATTAAAGAAAACCACATAGCAGCCTGTGGAGGAATTAATAACGCAGTAGCTCAAGCTAAGCTAAATCATGCCGATAAACCTATAGAGGTTGAAGTTGAATCGTTTGCTGAGTTAGAGCAAGCCATTAACGCAGGCGCCGATATTATAATGTTAGATAATTTTAACCCAGAGCAAATACGCCAAGCGGTTAGCATTACAAATAAGCGCGCTAAATTAGAAGTATCAGGCAATATGACCTTAGAAACGCTAAAAGCCTACTCGCAAGCTGGGGTTGACTTTATTTCAAGCGGAGCGCTTACAAAAAATTTACAATCAATCGATTTATCGATGCGATTTGAGTAAATAATGTAAAATTTATTTATATATTCCCGCGCTAATTGATTGACAGCCTTTAAAAAAGGGCATTAAATAATTCAAAAGGATTATTTATAACAAGCTATTAAATTAATGCGCTTTTTATAAGTTTTTTACATACAAAAGCGCAATAAACAGTGTTAGACTCATTCATATTGACTAGTTTTAAATATTTAATTAGTTATAAAGAGTGAAAAGGTATTTATAAGGGACAGAGTAAAAATAAGCGATAGGGTTTATTTTTATAATTAGCTTGTAACTTACGCGGGTTATAACTAACTTTTAATAGTTAGGTTTATGCTCAAGTAAGGGACAAATTAACGAATAACCGCCATGCAGTGCGATATCTTTGCGGCCAATATTTTACCGCTTAAACACAGCACTAAATTTGGCAAAATGATTTTATTTTTGTAGTAACAGGTTAAGTGAACAACATAAGTTACATTTTAAAAACTTATACCCGTTTGGCTTACCACAACATTATCCTTTAGGAGAGGAAACATGCAAACAATGACACAACAAAACCAAAAGGGTTTCACCCTAATTGAATTAATGATTGTAGTAGCAATCATCGGTATTTTGGCAGCAGTAGCGTTGCCTGCTTACCAAGATTATACGGCTCGCGCTAAAATGAGTGAAGTTATAACTTTCACAGCATCAGCTAAAACAGCTGTTAGTGAATGTATTATATCAACTGGGAGCTCTGCTAGCTGTGCTTCTAATAAAGCGGTAGGGTTAGATGAAAATATCTCCTCTCCATATGTGACTAGTGTGGTAGTTGGAACAGCAGGAGAGATAACGACAACAATCAAAGCTATCAATACAGATTTAACTGGAGCTACATTAACTTTAACCCCAAACACAACAAATGCAACAAACATTAGCTGGACTTGTGAAATAAGCGCTGCAACTTTAAATAAGTATGTTCCACAAAACTGTAGAAATGGTAGTTAATTCCTATTTCAACAAATGTAGAAGCTCTTATACATAAGAGCTTTTCTTTACATGCAATTTATCAAATCTCACAGCCACCATATAGCCCTCTCTATATTCTTAATTGCTTGTTTAACTCCATTTATTGATGAATACTTCTTTGGTCTATTTAATGAAAAAAGAGCTTTCCAATCAATACTTCTAAGTATGTGCGCCTTATTTTATTTTCCCTCACTCAAGTTAGAAAAAAAAGCAAATCTGACTTTAACTTTAGTGCTACTCCTTGGTTTAACCAGCACATTATTAAGTAACAACCTATTACATTCAAGCTTGAGCTATCTTCACGCTACAATGCTAATAAGCCTTGTTTTTTTAGGGTATAAAATAAAAAGTGATAACTCTATTTTATTTTATACAATACTATTCTCTAACATATTTTTAGTATCTTATTCATTACTTAATTATTCTTTTTTTATTTTATCAAGTGAACTTCCACTACCTGATGGTGTTTTGTATGGTTTTTATAACATTCGATTTTTTAATCAATTTCAAGTCCTAAGCATACCTTTTGTTATCTATTTTCTTTTACACCCAAATTTACATCGAGTTGCAAAAGTCACTCTGACTTTAAATTTCTTTTTGTTACTTTTCAGTAGTGCCCGAGGAGCTTCAATAGCAATATTGGTGACAACATTAGTTTACTGCTATTTCATAAATAGAAGTATGATAAAAGAGATACTCTTTTGTCTATTGGCTGCTATTTTATTATTTTCACTTCATTATTTTTATCTTAGCTTTTACCACTCAGCCGAGTATACAATAAGAACTGATAGCTCAAAAAGGTACGAGATATGGCTAGAAATCATCAATAATATATACCTTAAAACACTACTTTTTGGTAATGGCCCTGGTGGATATAAATCTGAAGTTTTCGATTTTGGCCATCCCCATAATAGTATCCTTCAAATTCTGAACAACTGGGGAGCAATTGTTTTATCTATTGTTGTTTGGTTTATATATAAATTAATTACTCAATCACTTACCTTCATTAAAAAAAACAAAGATAACAATGAGTTTTTAACCTGTTTTACTTCATTTGTAAGCTTACTGATTTACTCACTAGTCAGTGGCGTAATAGTCATGCCAATTCCGCAGACCTTTTTATTTATTTTAGTTGGGATTTTACTTGGATATTTAGGTTATAATTTAGTTGAAAGAAAAAGCAAAACACATAAAAAAGTAGCACAAATTATTACATTTACAACATCTTTACTTTACGCGGCATTAGTCATACTGAGCTACAACTGTTTAGACCCTAAACCACACGGTCCTAGCTTTTGGTCTAACGGGCAATTATCTTTTGAAAATTGTAAGCTTACTTACTTCGAGGATTAATAATGGCAAAACAACCAGACAAAAAAGGATTTGATACCTTTGAATGGGTAGGCGTAAGTGCTCGCGGGAAACGCCTTGAAGGTGAAATGACTGGTGCAAGCATTGCTCTAGTTAAAGCCCAACTTCGTAAGCAAGGCATAACGCCCTCAAAAGTTAAACGAAAAGCCAAACCTTTGTTTGGTATTCAAAGCGTACAAAAAATTACCCCAAAAGATATAGCCTTAGTTACTAGGCAAATAGCTACTATGCTGATGGCGGGTGTACCGCTAATTCAATCGATTGAAATGATAGGCTCAGGCTCGACCAATAAAAGTGTTACCAAACTGATGGGCACCATTGGCGATGAAGTAAAAGCTGGCCAGCCCTTATCAACTGCGCTGAGAAAACACCCCCGCTATTTTGATGATTTATATTGCGACTTGGTGGCATCAGGCGAGCAATCTGGCGCACTGGATAAAATATTCGACCGCGTTGCGCTATATAAAGAAAAATCAGAAGCGCTTAAATCAAAAATTAAAAAAGCCATGTTTTACCCGATTGCTATATTAGTAGTTGCGCTGATTGTAACCTCCATATTACTGATTTTTGTGGTGCCGCAATTTCAAGATATTTTTGCTGGCTTTGGTGCAGAACTGCCTGCTTTTACCTTATTTGTGATTGGTATATCAGAATTTATGCAAGCGAACTGGTGGATAGCGCTCATTGGCGTTGTGGCATTTGGTTATCTATTTAAAGAAGCACATTTAAGAAGTTTAAAGCTGCGTGATGCCACTGACCGCGCCATACTTAAACTCCCTGTTGTTGGTATGATTTTAAATAAAGCAGCGGTAGCGCGTTATGCACGTACTTTATCGACCACTTTTGCTGCGGGTGTACCGCTGGTAGATGCGCTTGATTCCGCAGCTGGTGCCTCAGGCAACGCAGTTTACCGTTATGCTATTTTAGAAATAAAAGCCGAGGTAAGCTCAGGTAACCAAATGAATTGGGCGATGCGTAATTCAAAAATATTCCCTGATATGGTAATTCAAATGGTTGCCATTGGTGAAGAGTCAGGATCGCTTGATGGCATGCTGGCAAAAGTGGCCACTATCTACGAGCAAGAAGTAGATGACGCCGTAGATGGCCTATCGAGCTTACTTGAGCCGTTAATAATGGCAGTGCTCGGTGTATTAGTCGGTGGCTTAATTGTCGCCATGTACTTACCTATATTCCAACTAGGTTCAGTTATTTAACCCCGCGTCCTTTAAGATTTTATTTCGGTTTTAGGTTCACGAGCAACGAGCTTCGGGTTATGGGCCTAAAACCTTGAACCTTGAACCTTGAACCTTGAACCTCGAACCTCGAACCTCGAACCTCGAACCTCGAACCTCGAACCTAACATCCTAAACCCTAACTTTGCACTTATATAAAACCACTGTATTATCAACGCAGAATTTAGTTTTAGGTAAAATAAATGCAAAGTCTTTTTATTGATATCACCGCCACGATGCAAAACCATTTATGGTTTTACTTAACCACGATTGGCCTAGTGAGTTTATGTATTGGTAGCTTTTTAAATGTGGTGATTTATCGCTTACCGCTAATGATGCAAAAAGAATGGCAAACTGAATGCCGCTTATTATTAGCCGATGAACTAACCAGCCCAAAGGCTAAACAGACCACTGAACACACTACTGACACGTTTAACTTAGTTAAACCCAACTCATGTTGCCCAAAGTGCAAAGCAGCCATTAAGCCATGGCAAAACATCCCTATATTTAGTTGGTTATTTTTAAAAGGTAAATGCGCAACCTGTAACAACCCAATATCAGTTCGTTACCCTCTCGTTGAAGCCATTACCGCTATTTTAAGTTTAGTGGTTGCCTACACCTTTGGCGCAACAGAGCAGGCTTTATTGTACATTGTAGTTACTTGGGCGTTGGTAGCACTGACTTTTATTGATATTGATCACATGCTACTGCCGGACCAGCTTACTTTGCCACTTTTATGGTTAGCACTAATAGCCTCTGTTATGGGTTATACCATTGCCCCTAGCGATGCCATTATTGGCGCAGCATGTGGCTATTTAAGCTTATGGAGTGTGTTTTGGTTGTTTAAATTAATAACCGGCAAAGAAGGCATGGGCTATGGCGACTTTAAATTACTGGCGGTGTTTGGAGCCATACTGGGTTGGCAATCGTTATTGACCATTATTTTGCTCTCAAGCGTAGTTGGCGCTGTAATTGGCATTGCTCTACTGAGTATTCAAGGTAAAGACAAAGCAACCCCCATTCCTTTTGGTCCTTACTTAGCAATAGCCGGTTGGTTCACTATGCTATGGGGCACGCAACTACAAAACAGCTATTTTAATTTTATTGGCTACTAACTATGAACAATACACAACATCATAAAAACAACTGGGTATTGGGACTAACCGGCGGAATTGGCTGCGGTAAAACCGCAGTTAGCGATATGTTGGCAGAGCTAGGCATTACTATTGTGGATGCAGATATAGTGGCTCGCCAAGTGGTTGAACCCGGCACTGATGGCCTAAAAGCGATTATTGCGCATTTTGGCACTGACATACTCGATGAACATGGCGCATTAAACCGTAGCGAACTACGATCGCGGATTTTTAGTAATCCTGAACAAAAAACATGGCTCAATGCCCTGCTGCACCCTTTAATTCGTACTAAACTGCTCACTGACTTAAAAAACGCGCAAAGCGACTATGTGGTTTTAGTTGCCCCGTTATTATTTGAAAATGGGCTTGATGGCTACTGTCATCGTACTTTGCTAATAGATGTTCCCAAAGAGGTGCAAATTGCACGTACTACACAGCGCGACAATATAAGCATTGAACAAGCAGAGCAAATTATTGACGCACAAATGTCTCGAGAGCATAAACAACAAAAAGCGGATGATATTTTAAATAATAACCGCGACCTAAGCGATGTAAAACAAGACTTACTTAAACTGCATAATTATTATTTACAGCAAGCTAAGTCTACAATATAAATAAATTAACCCAATCGCAGCGCAATAAACTGATATTTTTATCAGTAAATTGTCTGCTGCGTTGGTACGATTAATGTATTCCTTTCTTTTTTCTGATAAATTGCTGACTAAAGAAGGATTAAATCAGGTGCGCAATGAATATTAACTCACCGTTATTAAGAAAATTTATTACCCTCGGCCGGGTTGATACTGATACCGTAAAAACACGGCAGCAAGATTTTGCCTCAACTGCAGAGCTTATCTCTAAATGCGGAAAAATAGACAGTAAAGATTTAGCTGAGCAATGCATTGATTTATTTAGAGTGCCTTTTTTTGATTTAAAAGATTTTAATGTTGCACAAATATCAGCTGAGCTGGTTAAAGAAAAACTGATCCGCAAACACCATATTTTGCCTTTGGTACAAAAAGGCAGAAAAGTGTATATTGCCGCCTCAGATCCTACCGATTATGGTGCCTTCGAAAACTTTGAATTTAGCACGGGTTTATCGTGCGAAGTAGTTGTGGTTGACTACGTCCAGCTTGACCATAAAATTGAGCAATTACTCGATGCCTCTAGCAGTTTAAATTTAAGTGAAGACGAATTTAAAGAGTTTGCTGAACTCGATTCTGAGCAGCACAAAGAACACACTCCTAAAGACGATGACAAAGACGACGCCCCAATAATTGTCTACATTAATAAAATTTTAATGGATGCAATAAAAAAAGGCGCCTCAGATTTACACTTTGAACCTTATGAACACAAATACCGTATTCGCTTTCGCATTGATGGTATTTTGCACGAAGTAGCCAGCCCGCCAAATACTTTAGCCAGTAAATTATCAGCGCGCATAAAAGTAATGTCGCGCCTAGATATTGCAGAAAAGCGTAAACCACAAGATGGCCGTATTAAGCTTAAGGTAACAGAGCGTAAAAGTATTGATTTTCGTGTTAGTACCATGCCAACTTTGTGGGGCGAAAAAATTGTAATGCGTATTCTTGATTCATCCAGTGCCATGTTAGGTATAGATGTATTAGGCTATGAGCCCGAACAGAAAAAACTCTACCTCGATGCACTTGAGCAACCGCAAGGAATGATTTTGGTTACCGGCCCAACCGGTTCAGGTAAAACGGTTTCTTTGTATACGGGCTTAAATATACTCAATCAGCCGGAGCGGAATATTAGTACTGCCGAAGATCCGGTAGAAATTAACCTCGAAGGGGTTAACCAAGTACAAATAAATACTAAAGCAGATATGACTTTTGCTAATGCACTGCGGGCGTTTTTACGTCAAGATCCCGATGTGGTGATGGTGGGTGAAATACGTGATTTAGAAACTGCAGAAATATCAATTAAAGCGGCGCAAACAGGTCACTTGGTGCTGTCAACACTGCATACCAATTCAGCGCCAGAAACGATTACTCGTTTGTTAAATATGGGTGTACCCGCGTATAATGTGGCCAGTTCTATTAGTTTAATTATAGCTCAGCGTTTAGCCCGAAGGTTATGCTCTAAATGTAAAACACCAGAGCAGTTACCTCGCGAAGAGCTTATACGCCAAGGCTTTAGTGAACAACAAATTCAAGACATGGTTTTATACGCACCTAAAGGCTGTGAAAACTGTACCGATGGCTACAAAGGCCGTGTTGGTATTTACGAAGTAATGAAAATTACGCCTGAAATAGCGCAAATTATAATGCGCGGCGGTAACTCATTAGAAATTGCTGAGGTATCACTTAAAGCAGGATATAACAATTTGCGTTTATCGGGTATTCGTAAAGCCGCAGAGGGTGTGACCTCACTTGCTGAGGTTAATCGTGTCACTAGTTTTTAAATAGAAAGCTTAGCTGTTTATTATAAATTGAGTCGCAAAGCCTATATTAATGTGAGAGTAAATTATGCCAACAGTGGTTAACTGCCCAACCTGTAAAGCAAAAGTAGAATGGTCAGCACAAAGTCCGAATCGCCCTTTTTGTTCAAAACGTTGCCAACTTATTGATTTAGGTGAATGGTCGTTTGAAAATAATAAAATTTCAGCACCGATTACATCTGCAGATGAGTTCAGCCAAGACATGATTGAAGACATTGAAGCAATGATGGCAAAAAACGAAGATGACTTTTTTAAGTGATTTTTAAAGGTTCGAGGTTCGAGGTTCGAGGTTCGAGGTTCGAGGTTCGAGGTTCGAGAAATTTAAAAACCTTGCAGTTAACATTGCAAGATTTTTTATACCTGTAGCAGCGGGTTTACCCCGCGTCAGTGTTAGGTTTTAGGTTTTAGGTTTTAGCAACAGGCAACTCTGTAGAGCGCAAAGCGCCTCGCCCCCTCTGTGGTTCAAAATATTCTGTAGGCGGGGCTTTATGCCGCGCATTTTATATTTCAGACAACGAGTTACTGGCCATGGGGTTAAAACCTCGCCCTATTACCTGCGGCGCTGCTGTATTTTAGCTAACTTTTCTTTTTGCTCAGCGTTAAGCAGTTGCATTACTTGATGCTGGGTTTTCAATTTAATTAATCCCAATTGCTGCTTCTTATCTTGGCGTGCGGTTAATAACTCTTTCGCTGCATTTTCGTCAAAGTTTGGCGCTGACAATAACGCATCCATCTGCGCTTTATAAGCTTGGCGCTGTGCCTTACGCGCGTCTTTATTTTGGCTTCTTAGTGCTTTAATTTGCGTTTTTTGCGCTGTAAAAATCGCTTTTAGTTGTGTTTGTTGATCCTCAGTAAGCGCCAGTTTATCTGCTGCTCGCTCAGAGAGTAAAAAGCGTGCTTGAGAGTGGCCTTGTTTATGGCCATCACCTTTTGCAAGTGCGCTGCCCGCACTGAGCGTTGCTGCTGTTAAGCCACATATAAGTACTAATTTTGATAGCGTGTTTATCTTAGTCATAATCATCACCTTAATATTGAGTTGGTTGTTGGCTGCTAGCCAGTGTGTTCACTATAACCGGCTCAATGCAAAGTAACGCAAAGCAGTGTAAAGGTTATGTAAAGACTAACTTTTAGTACATTAAACGCGTAAAATAAAACCATAAAACAGCGCGTAGGGCTTAATGTATGAAACTATTAATGATTGATGATGACACAGGTTTATGTGAGCTATTAAGCGAGTATTTGAGCGCACAAGGCTTTAGCATACAAACCGCGCATGATGGCCAACAAGGCTTAGAGCTTGCTTTACAAAACGATTACGCGCTTATATTACTTGATGTTATGTTGCCCTCTATAGATGGCTTTGAAGTACTCAAACAACTCAGACAAAGTAAATTAACGCCGGTAATTATGTTGACCGCTAAAGGTGAAGACTTTGACCGTATTTTTGGTTTAGAGCTCGGCGCTGATGACTATATTCCAAAACCGTTTAACCACCGCGAACTCCTTGCCCGCGTTAAAGCTATTACTCGCCGTATTGAACACATTAATAGTGTAAGCAATAACAATAATAAAAAGCTCTCTTTAAACGGTATTACTATTAACTTTGCCACGCGTGAAGCCAGTGTAAATAACACCACACTCACGCTTACGGGTACCGAATACGAAATATTGGCTTTATTAGTAAAACACGCCCCTGATGTTATAAGCAAAGAGCAAATAAGCGAAGAGGTACTAGGACGGCGTTTAGCGTCATTTGATCGCTCTATTGATATGCATGTGAGTAATATTCGAAAAAAAATAGCCGAGCATATCGCGGGTGAAAAAATTAAAACTATTCGAGGGACGGGTTATGTCTTTATCCAAGGAGAGTAAAGTAACGCGTTTTAGTTGGTTAAGACACCCTCGACATTATTTGTTTTTTAAAGTCTTTGCTTGGTTTTGGCTAACGATCATTGGCACTTTTACTGCGCTATTTTTCTTAAGTAATATTTCGCTGATCAATGCTATTAGCCATGACCCCCTAAAAGGGCCGATGCAAAAAAACCTAGAATATTTGGCTCGAGGTATCGAACGTAGTGCACATAAACACAAGCGCTCTATTCATGACATTATTACTCACCCGCGTTTGAGTAAGCGCAAGTTACTTTATTTAAATTCACTAAGTAGTGATGAGTTTTTGATCAGTAAAAAAGTTGAGAATAATATTGATTTTAGCTTACTGAACTTTAGTGAAGGCATGCCACCTCAAATTATTTTTACTGAATATTACCAAGCTTTTGGCCCTGTGCGCATTCGAGTACCTGAAGGCGAATTTGAGTTATATGAAATCGATATAAATCAACAGCGACCGCTCTTTATTCGCTTAAGATTGTTGCCGGTTTGGTTAAAAATTTCTATCGCCATTATCGCCTCACTTACATTAAGCTTTTTATTTAGTCGTAACTTAATTGCCCCTATAAATAGTTTAAAACAAGCTGCAATTAGGCTCTCAAATGGCGATTTAAGTGCGCGCGCGGCAATAAATAGTCAACGAAAAGATGAGCTTGGAGTTTTAGGACGCGATTTTAACCGTATGGCTGATCAATTAGAGCAACTACTTAGCGCTCAAAAGCGTTTACTTGCCGATATATCCCATGAATTGCGCTCCCCACTAACACGCTTAAAAATGGCCACAGGGCTGGCGCAAATGCAAGCGAGTGAAGCCAGCCAATCGTATTTATTGCGTATTGAAAAAGAAGCAAATCAACTTGATAAAATGATAGCCGATGTATTGCAGGTATCGCGCTTAGAAGCCAATAGCCAACCTTTATCACTGCAAGCGCAGTCGTTACAAGTTATTGTTGACCATGTGATTAACGATGCTCAGTTTGAAGCAAAACAGCACAATAAAACGCTGCATATTCAAGGTGATGCTGAGGTAAATATAGAGTGCGACGAAATGCTGATTGCCAGTGCTCTAGAAAATATTTTACGTAATGCAATTAAATACGCACAACATACTATTAGCATCACCTTAAAACACAGTGATATCATCACTATACAAATATGTGATGACGGCCCTGGCGTTCCCACAGCGCAACTTGATAAACTATGTGAGCCATTTTTCAGGCAATCAGATGCCCGCGACCGAGTCAGCGGCGGCACTGGGCTGGGTTTAGCCATTGCAAAAAATGCGGTGATTGCCCACGGCGGAAATTTAGCTTTATCAAATAAGGACGCTGGCGGGTTATGCGTTGAGATAAGCTTACCAATACAAAAGAGACACCATGTTTTATAGCAATGAAAGCGAGCTTGAAAATAACCTGCCTGCCATTAATGAGTTTTATACTAATACGCTAAAAAAAGCGTATTTAAGCACGGCTGCCGGTAAATTATTTTATGCTTACGCTAAGCCTAAACAGGCTCACACTGCCATTGTTATTAGTTCTGGGCGCATTGAAGGACTCGATAAATACAAAGAGCTACTTTGGGAGCTTTATTGTAATAATTTTGCTGTTTTTATTGTTGATCACCAAGGCCAAGGGCGCTCTTATCGGTTATTAAAAAACCCCCATAAAGGCTATGTCAAACAATTTGAAGATTACAGTCACGATCTCAATCAATTCAATCTTGAGGTGGTAAAGCAGCATTGGCAAGGTAAAAAACTACTGCTTAGCCATTCAATGGGCGGCGCTATTGCGTTTGATTACTTAGCACGTTATTCACATGATTTTAGTGGGGCGTTTTTATCTGCGCCCATGTTTGATATTCATACTAAAGGAATACCAAAACCCGTAGCACAGTTTATCGCCGCCAGTGCGTCATTATTAGGGTTCTCAGGGTGTTATGCGTTAGGACAAAGCGATTATACACCTGAAGAGTTTGCGCTTAACACTTTAACCAGTAGCCAAATACGCTATGATCAATTTAGGGCAACTTATCAGCAAACGCCACTATTACAATTAGGCGGTGTTACCTATGGCTGGCTGCATACTGTTTTTTCATTTATTAAAGCGCTCGATAAACTATCCATAACAACCCCGTTATTTATAGCCAGCGCAGAAAATGACGAAGTGGTTGATAACCAAGCTCAGCATAAGCTTGCAAGCCGACATAAAAACACCCTAATAAAGCAGTTTAAAGGGGCTAAGCACGAGCTGTTTTTTGAGCGGGACGAAATTCGCCAACCATTGCTAACAAGCCTTTATAAATTTTGTGATTCAATAGGTTAACTACTAAGCGACAGCGGATCTAGGTGAATCAAAATATCAACTTCAGATTCAAATTGCTGAGTGATCATCAGCTCCACTTCATCTGCCACTTTATGGGCACGAATAAGCGGTAAATTGTCATCAAGCTCTAAATGCAGTTGAATAAACTTAACTTTACCGCCCTGTCGAGTGCGAATACCGTGAACGCCATAAACATCATTATGGTTACGCGCTATTTCAAAAATACTTTGCTTTTCTTCATCGGGTAGCTCTTTGTCCATTAAATGCGAGGCACTTTCGGTTGCTATATCCCAGCTGTTATAAAGTAAGTAACCCGCTACACCAATGGCAAATAGAGGATCAGCATACAGCACCCCATAATAAGCAAGTAAAATAGCAATTAGTACCGCCGCGTTTAAAATTAAATCGCCTTTATAGTGAACAGAATCAGCCTTGATGGCGATTGATTCTGTATGCTTCACTACTTTATTTTGCACAAATACAATTACTAAAGTACACGCTATAGCAAAAATACTGACCCACACACCTAATAATGAATGTGTCAGCTCTACGGGATTAATGAGACGCTCAATACCATGAAACGCTAATAAACAACCTGAGCCTGCAATAAAAGCGGCCTGCCCAAGCCCTGCAAGCGCCTCGGCTTTACCGTGACCAAATCGGTGGTCGTCATCCGCAGGACGCAGCGCGTACGATAAAACCAAAAAGCTCATTAGTGTTGCTGTTATATCCATTAATGAGTCGGTTAATGAGCCAAGCATTGACGCCGAACCTGACGCAAGCCACGCCCATGCTTTGGTCGCAATCATTAGGCTGACCATAATCATGGTCACTATGCTGGAGGCCTTGACCCAAAATTCATAACTGCGATTATGCACGTATCTTTCCGTTTTAAGCTGTATTTAATGTTTTCAGTATATCATTTTTTATTCATTGTTCGTGTATACTGACCCCGTCAAATTAAAGATTTTATAGGGCTTATTGTGCTGGATATTGTTTTATACCAACCTGAAATTCCGCCTAACACCGGGAATATCATTCGTTTATGTGCCAATACAGGCTATTCACTGCATTTAATTGAACCGTTAGGGTTTGAATGGGATGACAAACGTGTAAAACGCGCTGGCCTTGATTATCACGAATTTAGCCATGTGCAACGCCATGCTTCATTTGAAGCTTACTTAGAAAAGTGTCAGCCTAAAAAAGTGTATGCATGCACCACTAAAGGCAGTCAGTTTCACCATCAAGCACAATATGAAGCGGGTGACTGCTTAGTATTCGGTCCTGAGACCCGAGGCCTACCTGATGACATGATCCAAGCATTACCAAACGAGCAACGAGTACGTATTCCTATGCAAGCCGACAGCCGTAGTATGAACCTATCTAATGCGGTAGCTGTGTTTGTGTATGAGTCTTGGCGTCAGCTTGGTTTTCCAAACGCTCAGTAAGGTTTTAGGTTTTAGGTTTTAGGTTTTAGGTAAACAAAAATACCTGTTACCTAAAACCTAGCAGTTCGTTTTATTCTGATTTCTGTTCACGACCTAATAAGGCCATAGCAGCTGCTTTCATGTCTTTATTTTCATAAAGTACTTTGTATATTTGCTCAGTGATTGGCATTTCAACACCCGCACGCTGCGCGAGTAAGTACACTTCTTTGGTATTTCTAAAGCCTTCAACCACTTGGCCAATTGATGCAATGGCATCATCAACACTCTCACCTTTGCCTAAGGCTAAACCAAAACGGCGATTGCGTGATTGGTTATCGGTACAGGTCAGAATTAAATCACCTAATCCGGCCATACCCATAAAGGTTTCAGGTTTTGCACCTAGTGCACACCCTAAACGCGACAACTCTGCTAAACCACGAGTAATAAGCGCGGTACGAGCATTTGCACCAAACCCCACTCCATCAGAAATTCCCGCACCAATAGCAATTACATTTTTAACCGCACCACCGAGCTGTATACCAATAAAATCATCATTGTTATACACCCTAAACGAGCGCCCGCAATGCAATAAATCGGCTATTTGTTTAGCAAATGCCGATGATGTTGATGACACCGAAATTGCAGTTGGTGATCCCATCGCCATTTCTTTGGCAAAAGTTGGCCCAGAAAGCACCGCTAGTGGCACCTCTTCACCTAGTTCTTGCACTGCCACTTCTTGTAACAAACGCCCAGTATTTGGCTCTAGCCCTTTGGTGGCCCATGCTATTTTTGCATTTGGCCGCAAAGCAGGTTTGATTTGCTTTAATGTGTCAGCAAATGCGTGGCTTGGCACAACAACCAAAACAATATCGCTATTTTGCGTTGCACGCTGTAAATCTGCTTCAAGGATTAAGGTATCAGGAAAAGGAATTTCAGGTAAGTAACGTTGATTTTTTCGCTCAGCTGCAAGCGTCGCAACGTCTTGGCTATTGCGTCCCCATAAAGTCACTTTGTGACCATTTCGGGCTAAACAAATAGCAAGGGCGGTGCCATACGACCCCGCCCCTAAAACAGTAACAGCTGATGTGGCTGTATTCATAAATTAAGCGTCTGCTGTAGCCTGCTCAGCTTGCGCTGTGCGTTGCTGCATGTACTGTGCAAATAATGCGTCAAAATTAACTGGCGCAAGATTAAGTTGTGGGAACGTACCACGATTTACTAAGTTAGATACCGCTTCACGTGCGTATGGGAATAACACGTTAGGGCAAAATGCACCTAGCATGTGCGCTAATTGCATTTCTTCAACGTCAGCAATCGTAAAGATACCTGCTTGTTGAATTTCACATAAAAACGCAGTTTCTTCACCGATAGATGCCGTTACAGTTAGTGCAAGCACAACTTCGTAAACACCTTCATCAAGCTTGTTAGAGCGCGTATCTAAATCTAATTTTACTTCTGGAGCCCACTCTTTTTGAAAAATAGCCGGCGAATTTGGCGTTTCAAACGATACATCTTTAGTATAAATACGTTGAATAGTAAACTGTGCACCTGCATCAGCTTCTGCTGCTGCGTTTTGATTTTGTTCGTTCATTGTTATTCCTAACCTGTTATTTATTATAATTAATTAAATTAAGCACTGAGCTTAGCATCAAGGTGACCTTGCGCTTCTAGTGCCATCATGTCGTCACAGCCACCGATGTGTTCATCGTTGATAAAAATTTGTGGAACCGTGCTTGCGCCACCGGCTTTGGCGATCATTTCATCGCGAAGCTCTGGCTGAACGCCAATATCAATATTTGTGTATTTTACACCTTTGCTGTCTAACAGCGCTAATGCGCGATGACAAAAAGGACAATATCCTTTGGTGTATAAAACAACGTTACTCATAATTAATCCTTAATCGGTTTAGCTAAGAGATATTAGCGACCGCTTGTTGTTGGCAGACTTGCTGATTGCCACGCACCCATACCGCCAGATAAAACATAAACCTGTTCATAGCCTGCTTTATGCATTGCGGTTGCAACACCTGAAGCAGTCATGCCTGCAGCACATACCACTATAATGGGTTTGCTCTTATACTTTTCAAGGGTCGAGAAATCAGATTCTTTAGCTTTTTCTGGGTTTAAGTGCACAGCACCGGCAATATGGCCGGTTTTAAACTCTTTTTGCCCACGCATATCAACAACCTGGCCGTCTTCGCGGTTAATAAGTAACGTTAACTGCTGAGGATTGATTTGACGAATTGCTGAAAATTTACTTTTTATTGCGCCACTAATAATAAGAAACGCAATCGCAACCCAAGCTAGGCTTAGAATTGGATGGTTTGAGACAAATTCAATATATTGATCCATTCGACTTCCACTATAAAGTTACATACTAAAACGGATGTTTTAGATATTTTAAATTCTTACCAATTGCACTTGCACAATGAGCAGTCACTCATCAGCAAATCAATAGAGCGCTGTTAGGCTACTCTGAATTTTCACCTACAAGATAGGCTTAACTTACCCCACAACCCTATTCAATACTTGAATAAAATAGAGATTAGCCGCGCAAGTATACCCAAATCAGCTAAAAATGCGAGTTTAAGCACACTTGAAAGCCACAATGCCCTGCTCTTTTTAACTGAAAAATAACCTAGCCCTTTAAAGTTTTCAATTTAGCCAATCCTAATTGAAAATTTTTAATATCTTCTTTTCATTGCTGATCCTAGCTATAAAACACGGTATGCTTAAGCTTGGCATGTTGGCATTAATGTTAGCGTGTATTTTAGCAACGCTAGGGTCTGTTGATCTTTCAAGGTTAAATTTGCAGCAGTCTGTTTGGTATTTAGGTAAGGCAGAGCCTATGTGGTGTGGTTATTCCCCATAAATAGGCGATAACGCAGCATCAATGCCAAACAGGTGCTGCCCGAAGGGTTCTGCCTAGGGGCGATTTACTCTTTGTTGCCTACATGGATGTAGGTAAGGGGCGTGAGCAGGACGCGGAAGCTTTGCTCGGTTTTTACTTAGCCCACTAGGTTACAAACCTCGCGCCGCGATTAAACCGCCCCTAGTTTGAACAAATTTTAATCCGCAAAGGTCAACAGACCCTAATAGGAGTGACTATGACAGAGCATAAAAAACCACTGGTATTAATGATTTTAGATGGCTGGGGATACAGAGAAGATGAGCAAAGCAATGCTATTTTAGCTGCTAACACCCCTGTATTAGATGAGCTTTGGGCCACACGTCCTCATACATTAATTTCAGCATCGGGTTTAGATGTCGGTCTTCCTGATGGCCAAATGGGTAATTCTGAGGTGGGCCATGTTAATTTAGGCGCAGGTCGTATTGTGTATCAAGATTTTACCCGTATCACCAAAGCCATTGATGATGGCGAATTTGATACAACCCCTGCACTTGTTGAAAACATTGATAAAGCCGTTCATGCCAACAAAGCTGTACACATTATGGGACTGTTAAGTCCAGGTGGCGTGCATAGCCACGAAGATCATATTGTTGCCAGTATACAACTGGCTGCAAAACGCGGCGCTAAAGAGGTGTACTTTCATGCCTTTTTAGATGGACGCGATACACCACCGCGTAGTGCTAAAGCGTCTATTGAGCGTATTGAAGCCTTATTTAGCGAACTTAAATGTGGCCGTTTAGCCTCACTAATTGGCCGTTACTATGCCATGGACAGAGACAACCGCTGGAATCGTGTTGAAAAAGCCTATAATTTAATCACCTTAGGTGAAGGCGATTTTGATTATGAAGAAGGCGTAAGTGCACTAAATGCCGCTTATGAGCGCGATGAAAATGACGAATTTGTAGCAGCCAGCACGATCACTCCTAAAGGCAGCGAATCTGTAAAAGTAAATGATGGCGACACCATTATATTTGCAAACTTTAGAGCAGACCGCGCACGCGAAATAACCCGCGCCTTTGTAGAACCAGGCTTTGACGGCTTTAATAAGAAAAAATCGCCTGAGCTTAGCGGCTTTGTGATGATGACTGAATACGCAGCCGATATAGATGCGCCTGTTGCTTTTGGCCCCACGCCGCTTAATAACGTACTTGGCGAATGGTTTGAAAAACAAGGTAAAACTCAACTGCGTATTTCTGAAACTGAAAAATATGCTCATGTTACCTTTTTCTTCAGTGGTGGACGAGAAGATGAGTTTGACGGCGAAACCCGTGAACTTATTCCATCACCTCAGGTTGCAACATATGATTTGCAGCCAGAAATGAACTCAAAAATGCTTACCGATAAGCTAATAGAAGCAATAAAAAGTGGAAAATACGATGCCATTATTTGTAACTACCCTAATGGCGACATGGTCGGTCACTCAGGTGTATTTGAGGCTGCAGTTAAAGCCTGTGAGGCAGTAGATAACTGTATTGGCCGTGTAGTGGATGCATTGAAAGAATATGGCGGCGAAGCACTTATTACCGCCGATCATGGCAATGCAGAGCAAATGGCAAACCTTAAAACAGGCCAAGCGCACACAGCACATACCAGTGAGCCCGTGCCGTTCATTTATGTAGGTCGCGATGCACAAGCTTATTCAGGCAAAGCCTTGAGCGATGTTGCCCCAACCATGCTGCATTTAATGGGGTTAGGGCAACCTGCAGAAATGACAGGGTCGCCAATTATGGTGTTGAAATAACCTATGAAAAAAAGCGCATACCGCGTCATTGCGTGTATCTGTGTACTGCATTCATTAGTCACTGGCGTTGCCGTGGCTAATGAAGATCGTACTAAAAAAGACCTATCCCAAGTTCAAGTGGCTTTAGAGCAAAGCCAAGCTGAATATCAACAACAGCAAAAAGAAATAGCTAAACAGCAGCAAAAGCTAAAAGCACATGAACTCGCTATAGCGAAAAACGCTAAAGCACTCAATATGGCTGAGCAATCTGTTAAAAAAACACAACAACAGCAAGCAGAGCAACAACAACGCGCGGTAAAGCTTGAAAAACAACAAGCCCAATTTCAGCGTGTGTTAGCAGCACAGTTAAAAAGTGCTTATATGGCAGGTAGTGATGACTATTCAAAAATGCTGCTTAACCAAGAAGATACCGCTAAATTTGAACGTACGCTTAGCTATTACAACTACTTAAATAAAGCCCGCATAAAGCAGCTTGATGAACTTAAAGCGCTGCAAATAGAAATTGCGAAAAACCAAGCTGAGCTTGAAAAAACAAAAGAAAAGCTAGTTGCTTTATTTGATGAACAAAAAAGGCGACAAGCAGCGCTTCTTGACGCTAAAAATGAGCGCCAAGCCAGCCTAAAAAATCTAAAACAGCAGTTAAATAAAACAAAAAATTCAATTAGTTACTTAGAAGAGAACGAACAAACGCTGATCGCAACTATTAAAGAACTTGAAGAAGAAAAAACCACAAAAATTGAGCTATTGGGCCTAAATAAAAATAAAGGAAGATTAAGCTGGCCGAGTAAAGGCAAACTAACGCACAAGTTTGGCCAACGTAAGCACGGCGGAATTAACTGGAAAGGCGTGTTAATTTCTGCTGCAGAGGGCACTTCAGTAAATAGCATTCATAACGGTCAGGTGGTATTTGCAGATTGGTTAAAAGGTTACGGCTGGGTGATTGTTGTGGACCACGGTGAAGGCTTTATGAGCTTATACGGGCATGCACAAACCTTACTCAAAGATGTGGGTGATATGGTCAGAGAGGGTGAAAGCGTTGCTTTAGTTGGGCAAAGCGGTGGACAAGCCGATTCTGGTCTATACTTTGAAATACGCCACAAAGGGCGTGCTGTTAATCCCATAAAATGGTGCAGACGTATTTAATCTTAAAATAACTGCATCCTAGTAGAGGCAGTTATGATAAACACACACATTTGCCAAAAAAAAGTATCGCAAACAAAATCAATATTTTGGTTTTGTTTGCAGGTATTTTTTTTATTGGCACTTTTTGGCTTTATAAATAATGCTCATGCCAGTTCGGTCAAAGATTTAGAAAGCCAAAAAATAAATGAAATACTGTTTAATATTCATACCTACTACGTTGATGATTTAGCACTGCATAACAGTGAATACGTTGAATACAACACCTCTCAATTTGAACGCTTATACTCTAAACTCGATCTCTACTCTAAATATTTAGATAAAAATGAGCTAAATGCGTTATTTGATAATACCAATGGTCGCTATACTGGCTTAGGCATTGAGGTCAAAAATATTGAGCAGCGCACCACGATTGTTAAAGTAATTAATAATTCGCCTGCTAAACAAGTCGGCCTGCGAGCTGGCGATATTATTACAGCAGTTAATAATCAGCAGATTAAAAATAGTCCTATTGATATAGTCGCGCAGCAAATTAAAGACAGCCCCAACAATAAAGTACAACTAAGTATTATCCGAAATAACAATCTAACACCGCTCATATTTAACCTCAGCAGAAAACAAATAAAACTGGCCAGTGTAACTAAGCAATTACTTGATGCTGGTAGCGGTTATATTGCTATAAATACCTTTTCAAATCACACCTTGCATGAAGTTGCCTTACAAATAGCCGCTATGCAAAACCATTACGGCCACGCATTAAAAGGCTTAATTATTGATTTACGAGACAACCCTGGCGGGACTTTAAAAAGCGCGGTTGCTGTGGCAGATCTCTTTTTACAAGATGGTCTAATAGTAACAACCAAAGGACGTTTTTATGATTCTAATCAGTCGTTTTACGCTAAACGCGGCGATATTTTAAAAGGCGCACCTATTGTTGTACTGATTAACGAAAACTCAGCCTCTGCAGCAGAAATACTGGCTGCAGCACTAAAAGAAAATATGCGTGCAAAAATAGTGGGGAGTCAGTCATTTGGCAAAGGGTCGGTACAATCACTCATTCCATTAGGCGATGGTGATACCGCCTTAAAACTAACTACCGCACGCTACTTTACGCCATCAGGTGAATCGATTGAAGGTATTGGCGTGACCCCGAATGTGGCGATTAATCAAACAACGCTTCCACAAACAAATAAAGCCGTTATAATAAAAAATGAACAATTAGAACAAAACACCGTTTTTAGCACTGAAGATTTAGCCGATATCCAGTTAACCAAGGCAAAACAGCTACTCAACATGCACTAAATTCGGTAAATTATTTTAAACACGACAAAGATAATAAAAATTATAAAACGTGAAAACTATAAATTTAATGGTGTTAGCTGGGCTGTTTTTAGCCTTATTTGCAACATCGAGTGCTGTTAAAGCCAAGCAAATAGCCATAGTGATCGATGACATAGGTTATCATCAACGTGATTTAGAATTCCTGAGTTTACCTGGGCAGTTGTCCTATTCAATATTGCCCCACACCCCCTATTCTCAAATATTTGCAACCCTTGCTAGTCAGTCAAATAAAGAGCTCCTGTTGCATGTTCCTATGCAGGCTTTAAATGGTAAAAAACTCGGGCCTGGTGCGCTCACTTTAAATATGGATAAAGCACAACTTCAACAAACGCTCGGGAATGCGCTGGCCAGTTTACCGCAAGTTAAAGGAGTTAATAACCATATGGGCTCTGCGCTGACTCAACAAAGCCAAGCAATGAAATGGACCATGGAAGTACTCAAAAAACGCCAGCTGTATTTTCTTGATAGCCGTACAACTGAATTAAGCCAAGCTCAGAATGCAGCCAACTTTTTGGGAGTGGAAAACATTAGCCGACATGTATTTTTAGACAATATAACGACCACAGAGCAATTACAATTAAGATTAGAAGAGCTAAAATCAAAAGCAACTAAGTATCAGTTTGCCATTGCAATAGCGCATCCCTACCCCGAAACCATCGATTTTTTACGCCACGCTTTGCCGCAATTAAGTGAGCAAGGATTTGAACTGGTGCCAGTATCGCAACTGGTCGAACGTAAATATGTACAAATAGCTCAACAACAAGCTATTTCATTAAACTGATGGGGTAAGTAAACACCCTACCCCGTCAGTTAATTTAACTCACTTAAGCGCATTATACTTATAAAATAAACGTCGCTACTTTGGCATTTAAATCTGTAGCTCTGTCTTTTAATACTTCAGCTTGGCTTAAATGCGCAGTTGCTGAGGCAGTAATTTCATCGGTTACATCTTTAATGGCGACCGTATTTCGAGTAATTTCATTAGTCACTTGCGTTTGCTCTTCTGCTGCAACCGCTATTTGACCCGCCATATCAGAAATTTCATTCACTGCTAAGGTGATTTCCTCTAGTGCATGAGCTGCTGCATTAACATCATCCACACTATTGTTAGCATACCCCTTACTGCTGTCCATCAAGCTCACTGCTTTTTTGGTCGTATTTTGTAAGGTTTCTATGGTGGTGTAAATTTCTGCTGTGGAGTTTTGCGTTCTTCTTGATAGTACACGCACCTCATCGGCAACCACTGCAAAGCCACGCCCTTGTTCACCAGCACGGGCAGCCTCTATTGCGGCATTGAGTGCTAAGAGATTTGTTTGCTCAGCAATTTCTTGAATGGTGGTCAAAATACTCGATATAGCCTGAGCATGTAAGCTTAGTTCGCCAATGACGGTGGTCGTTTGGTCTATTTCACCCGCAAGTGAATTAATCGTATTTCTGGTTTTATCAACTAACAGTTTACCTTCACGACTACTTTGCGCTGACTGTTGTGATGCCGTCGCGGTATTTTCGGCATTAGCAGCAATCTCATGGGTTGCACTCGCCATTTCTGTGACCGCAGTGGCAACCATCGCCACTTCTTGTTGCTGACGCTGCAACTCACTGACACTGTTTTGATTAGTGATTAAGCTTTTCTCTGCATCAAAATCTAAATCAGTAGCTAACTGGCGAATATGGCTTATAAGCTCATGCTGGCTACTTACAAAGCGATTAAAACTATCAGCCAGTACCCCAACTTCATCTTGTGTATCAACACTAATACGCTGGGTCAAATCACCGTTACCATCAGCAATTGTTGATAGCGCTTGTGATACTCGGCTTAACGGCGCAAGCAACACACTTAATAACCATGAAATAGCCAACACGCTCAATAAAAGTGCCACACTGACTAATACGAGTTGAGTTACTAATAAACTAATTAACGGTGCCTCTAAGGTTTCTTTATCCAGTACAAATAGCAACTGCCAATCGGTATTATTTATATTTTCACCCCAAACAAGCTTCTCTCGGCCTTCATCTTTAAAATAAAGGGGAGTAAATTCACCGTTTTGACTATTAGATAAAATGAATTGGTGATTTATTTTCGAGTCAATATGCGTAATATTTGCCATTACTTTTTTAGTGTCTTTATAGGCAATCACAGTGCCATCTTGATGCATCATGATGGCATAGCCATTTGCCGGTAAAGACATAGTATTAACATCATTAACTAAAGACTCAATCGATAAATCACCCGCTACCACGCCACTTTGTGTGGTTTTAGCAATAGAAACAACCAACTGATTAAACGCAGTATCTAAATAAGGTTTGGTAATTACGGTGCCATTTTTCAGCTGTGCTTGTTTATACCATGGACGAGTGCGCGGGTCGTAGCCGGTTCGATCAATACTTGGATCAGAGTCAGTCATTTTCCCGATACTATCTCCAAAGTAAGTTAATTGAAAACCACCGGACACTTGGGCTTGCTGTAATGCGCTGAGCGTATTGCCCTCAACCTTACTCGCAACTGACTCTATGATCTGCTGACGACTAGCTAGCCAATCTTCAATACTCGCAGCTTGTTGCTTACCAGACTGACTTACATTATCAATACTGCTTTTTAACAGTAACGCTTTTTGAGAGGTGTAGCTATTCCACGATAGCAATACAATAATAACGGCTAGGGCAAGAACCACCGATAGCAAGATCTTTTTCTTTAGTGAATATGAGTTCATATTGAGTGTAAATACTCGCGTTAAATGAAATTGAAAGGCAATAAGCACAGCAATTAATAATTTAATTTAGGCTACGGTTTGAACGACAAGTCGCTCAGGTGCGCGAATATTTTCATATACCCAAATTAAAAACAAACTAAAATCATGTATTTAAATTAAAACCAAACTTATTCATTAACTTTAACTAGGGTATATTTAATTAAAAGATATACAGATGTGACTAGAGGTAAGCAAAATAAGAAAAACGATACTTTTTGTTAACCTCTTTTTTTTAACTAAAAAAAAGCCCCGCATTTTCATGCAGGGCTTTATAACTTTTTAAGTACGATTAACTCATCGCGCTTTGTAATTTTTTCATTGCTGTTTTTTCCAGCTGGCGAACACGCTCTGCTGATACGCTGTATTTTTCAGCCAACTCTTGCAGTGTTGCTTTATCATCTGACAACCAGCGTGCGCTAACGATATCTTGAGAACGCTCATCAAGGGTTTTCAAAGCGCTAAATAATCGCGTATGCGACTGCTCTTGCCATTGTTGCTGTTCAATGTCGTCAGCTAGGTCAGCAGAACCATCCGTTAAGTATTGCACTGGTGAGTAAGTACTGGTTGGCGCATCGTCGTTATCGTCGCCTGTTAAGTCAAAGCCCATGTCTTGGCCGCTCATACGCGATTCCATTTCACGCACTTCTTTTTCACTCACACCTAGCTCGCTCGCTACTGTGCTAACTTCAGCTTGATTAAACCAGCCTAAACGTTTTTTGTTTTTACGAAGATTAAAAAACAGTTTACGTTGCGCTTTGGTTGTCGCAACTTTTACGATACGCCAGTTTTTAAGCACAAACTCATGAATTTCGGCTTTGATCCAATGAACCGCAAATGAAACCAAACGTACACCCACTGATGGGTCAAAACGTTTTACTGCCTTCATCAGTCCAATGTTACCCTCTTGAATTAAATCAGCTTGTGGTAACCCGTAACCCGAGTAGCTTTTAGCTATGTGCGCTACAAAGCGCAAATGCGACATAATGAGTTGCTTTGCAGCACTAAGATCGCCTTCTTCCTGAAGTTTTTTTGCAAGTTCCTGCTCTTGCTCAACTTTAAGCATAGGAATAGTACTAACAGCTTGAAGATAGCCGTCCATACTTGCGCTTTGTTGCCCAACTGTAAGTGCCATTGCGTATAAATCTTTACTCATTTTTCACCTCGGTGATAAACATTTGAAACCATCTTAGCACTCTTTTAGTAAGAGTGCTAACTTGAATTTAAAACTTTTTTGAATCATAAATCAAGTGGTTTTTTTAGTGTTAAGTCAGTCTACACTAGACGACTGAATAACCTATGAATTGGTTTAGCCAAAGCAAAGATTAATCTTTTTGCTTTGGCTTTTTATAATTTTAAACTTAAAACATGACAGTTTTAAGAATTATATTAGGGCCCTAAACCTTATCGGGTTCTATTTCTGAGATGTAACGGTTAACCGATAAGTAAGAACCAATAAAGCCTAAGCTAGTGGCCAACAATACCAACGCGCCAAATTCATTAAGGCTAAGCCCTATTAGCGTAAAGCTGGTTTGATATACCCCTGCAACACTGCTTACCGCAGCAGATAGCCACCACATCATTAATGCTACGCAAATAAAAGCAAACAATCCGCCAATCACGCCATACCAAATGCCAGTCCATAAAAAGGGGGCATGAATAAAGGTATTAGTTGCCCCTACGAGCTTCATTACCTGTATTTCTTCTTTTTTATCCATAATAGATAAACGAATTGTGTTGCCTATAATAAGCGTCACTGAGGTAAGTAATAATAGCGCAATCGTAATTACACTTTCTTTTAACAAACTGAGTAATGCATTTAGGCGCTCAAGCCAAGCAATATCAAGCTTACCAAAGTCAACTTCGCGTTCACCTTCAAGTTTTTTAAGCAATAGCTTAGCCGCATTAGGTTGGCTATGTCGCTGGGTTGGTGTAACTAAAACCACATTCGGTAATGGGTTACTATCTAGGTATTCTAAAGCCTGACCAAACCCAGACATTTCTTTGAATTCATCCAAAGCCTCAGTGCGAGAAATAAAAGTCACACTTTGTATTTCAGGATATAGCGCTAAGCGTTTAACTAAAGTTTGCGTTTCTTGCTCACTCATATCCTCTTTTACAAACAAGGATATTTCGCTGGCTTGCTCAAAACCACTACTCACTTGCTGCACATTTTTAACCACTAAGTATAACGTTGCGGGCAACGTTAAACTCAAACCCAGTACAGCAATGGTCATCATAGAGGCTAATGGCGTTCGCCACATTTCCCCAAGACTGTACACACCTTGGCGAAAAATATTAATAATGAAAAAGTAACCGCCAGAGAATACGGATTTTTTTTGTTTATCATTACTATTTTGACGGCTTTTGAACAGTAAACTCATAATACACCCTCAGCCAGTGGATCTTGGCTCATCCGCCCATCATGAAGCGTTAAGCTACGATACTTCATTCGTGATACTAACCCCAAGTCATGGGTGGCAATTAAAACCGTGGTGCCATGCTTATTAAAATCTTCGAACAGGCGTAATATTTCCATCGATAACTCAGGATCAAGGTTACCGGTAGGTTCATCAGCTAATAGTATAGGAGGAGAATTAACAATGGCTCGTGCAATCCCTACACGTTGCTGCTCACCGCCAGAGAGTGTGGAGGGATGACAGCGTACTTTATCTAACAAGCCCACTTTATCGAGCGCGCCATGCACACGCTTGGCAATTTGCTTGTGGTGAGTCCCTTCAATAATTAAGGGCAAAGCAACGTTATCGAACACCGTGTATCGTTCTAATAGACGATGATTTTGAAAAATAATACCAATGTCGCGGCGTGCATACGGAATTTGTCGTGAATTTAACTTATTTAAATCCACGCCATTGATAAACACATTGCCCGCAGAAGGGCGTTCCATCAAGCTAATAAGCTTTAACAGTGTACTTTTACCGGCACCACTGTGGCCCGTTAAAAAGGCCAATTCACCAGGCTTTATATGAAAGTTCACTTTTTCAAGCGCGCGGTGCCCACCGGCATAGGTTTTACTTACTTGCTGAAAATTTATCATTTTTTATTATTGCCAATTTATTGTGAGCCTTAGGCTTAAAAATAAAATGGTATTCCTCGCAATTAAAAAGGGAGCAGGCTCCCTTTTGGTAAATTAAGCGTCGTCCTCATCTTGACTAAATAGCGCGTCAATAAAGTCATCGCTCTTGAAGGTGCGTAAATCATCAATACTCTCACCTACGCCAATGTAACGAATAGGAATATTAAACTTATCGGCAACGGCAAAAATAACCCCGCCTTTAGCAGTACCATCGAGTTTTGATAGTGTGATACCCGTTAAACCTACGCATTGATTAAATAAGTTTACTTGGCTAATTGCATTTTGGCCGGTACCAGCATCAATAGTCAGCATCACCTCATGAGGTGCATCAGGGTCTACTTTTTTCATCACACGGGCTATTTTTTCAAGCTCTTGCATTAAGTTATCTTTATTTTGCAAGCGCCCTGCTGTATCGGCAATTAACACATCAACATTACGCGCTTTAGCGGCTTGAAAAGCATCAAATACCACTGAGGCGCTATCAGCACCAGTGTGCTGAGCTATAACAGGAATACTATTACGCTCACCCCAAACTTGAAGCTGCTCTACTGCTGCGGCTCTAAATGTATCACCGGCAGCAAGCATTACCGATTTACCTTGGTTTTGAAATTGTTTCGCCATTTTACCAATAGTGGTGGTTTTACCTACGCCGTTTACACCTACCATAAGGATAACGAAAGGTTTTTTGTCCGCTGGTATTTCTAAAGGCTGCTCTGCTGTTTTCAGCATAGTTGCCATTTCTTGCTTCATTAATTCATAAAGCGCATCACCATCTTTAAGCTGCTTGCGATCAGCGGCGTCGGTCAGGCTATCGATTAGCTTCATGGTGGTATCAACACCAAGATCGGCAGTGAGTAACTGAGTCTCTAATTCTTCAAATAACTCATCGTCAATTTTTTTACCGCTGAAAATTGAGGCAAAGCCAGAACCAATATTAACGCGTGTTTTCAGTAAGCCTTTTTTGAGGCGAGAGAAAAAACCTTCTTTTTTAGGTTTTTCCGCTTTTTTTGCTTCTTCCTCTGCAAGCTCTGTGGTCAGTCGCTGTTGCTCTAAGCGTTCAGCCTCTTCTTCAGCTGCAATACGTTCTTGCTCTAAACGTTCATTCTCTGCTTGCTCTGCTGCAATGCGCTGTTGCTCTAAACGCTCATGCTCAGCTTGCTCTGCTGCAATACGCTGTTGTTCTAAACGCTCATTTTCAGCTTGCTCTGCTGCAATACGCTGTTGCTCTAAGCGCTCATTCTCAGCTTGCTCTGCTGCAATACGCTGATGTTCTAAGCGCTCATTCTCAGCTTGCTCTGCTGCTATGCGTTGTTGTTCTAAGCGCTCATGCTCAGCTTGCTCAGCTTGCTCAGCTTGCTCTGCTGCAATACGCTGTTGTTCTAAGCGCTCATTCTCAGCTTGCTCTGCTGCAATACGCTGTTGTTCTAAGCGCTCATTTTCAGCTTGCTCTGCTGCAATACGCTGTTGCTCTAATCGCTCATGCTCAGCTTGTTCAGCCGCGATACGCTCTTGCTCTAACAACATTTTCGCTTCTTGTTCAGCTAAACGTTTAGCTTGCTCTTGTCTTTGCTGCTCTGCATCCGCCTGTTGTTTAGCTAATAGCTCAGCGTTAGCTTGTTCAATCGCTCGTTTTTCTGCCTCCGCCGCGCGTTGTGCTTGCGCCTGTTTTTCTTGTTCTAAACGTTCAGCTTCTGCTTTTTCAGCTGCTATACGCTCTTGCTCTAACAACATTTGCGCTTCTTGCTCAGCTAAACGTTGAGCTTGCTCTTGTCTTTGCTGCTCGGCATCTGCCTGTTGTTTAGCCAATAGCTCAGCGTTAGCGTGTTCAATCGCTTGTTTTTCTGCTGCCGCAGCGCGTTGTGCTTGCGCCTGTTTTTCTTGCTCTAAACGCTCTGTCTCTGCTTTTTCGGCAGCTATTTGTTGTTCGGCTTTTTCAGCTTGCTCTTGCGCTAAACGTTCTGCTTCAGCTTGTTCAGCTGCAATTCGGGCTTGTTCTAAACGTTCGGCTTCAGCTTGCAAACGCTCTGCCTCGGCTTTCTCTGCTGCTAAGCGCTCCTGTTCGGCTTTTTCTGCCTGCTCGTTTGCCAATGCTTGTTGTTTATCAGCTTCTGCTTGTTTTTTATCTGACTTGCCAAAACCGAGCCACGACATGAATTTACTTTTTTTTGCCATACTTGCTAATAACCACTTATAAAAATCTGATAAACTAACGATAATGATAGCGTGCTTTTAAGCCTGAATAATTGCTTTTTAGCAACACGTTATCCTCGAGGGTGCATAATAGTAACACTTTTAGCGCAGTTGAAAAATGACACGCCGTGATATGATTGCAATATTATCTGAGCTAGATCATAGATACCAATTTTTAGTGAGTTAAATGAGAAAAAAAATCACACCAAATAACACCACCCATAAATCAGTCGATGGCGTTATTAGAATCATTAGCGGCCAATTTCGCGGTCGAAAACTGCCAGTAAAAGACGTTCAAGGCTTGCGCCCTACAACCGACAGAATAAAAGAAACAGTATTTAATTGGTTAATGCACGATACCCGCGATGCGCGCACTCTCGATTGCTTTGCCGGTTCCGGAGGTTTAGGGTTCGAAGCGCTATCTCGCTTTGCTAAAAACACCACATTTTTAGAGCTTGATCCGTTAGCAGCAAAACAGCTAACGCAAAATGTTGCCACCCTTAATGCGCAAAATGCACAGGTACTCAATACTAATACCCTGACCTTTCTTGAAAGCAAAAACACCAATGACACATTTAATTTAGTTTTTATTGACCCGCCATTTCGCAAAAATTTAGCCCAATCATGCTGTAATTTATTAGAAAATAATCAATGGCTCGACCCTGACGCACTAATATATGTTGAAGTAGAAACCGAGTTAACTTCGTTCAAAGCACCTAATAACTGGTTGTTAATAAAAGAGAAAAAAGCTGGTCAAGTTTTTTGCAGGCTATACCAACGGCATGTAAATTAACACTGTTTTAGCGGTCGGGTTTCTGTTAATATTATCCTTTACATGTGGTGTTGCTTCGGATTACAATACCGCACCATTTTTGAACCACTTGATCAATGTTTGATCAACTTGAGCAACGCTCATAATTTAGGTAGGTGAATTTTTAATGCCAGTAATTAAAGTAAGAGAGAACGAACCGTTTGACGTAGCACTTCGTCGCTTCAAGCGTTCATGTGAAAAAGCAGGTATCCTTTCAGAAGTTCGTCGTCGCGAGCACTATGAAAAACCAACAGCTGAGCGTAAGCGTAAAAAAGCAGCTGCTGTTAAACGTCACATGAAAAAACTTTCTCGTGATAACGCTCGTCGCGTTAAATTATACTAATATATTAGGTCTTGTATAAATGAGCCTTTTAATAACGCTAAAAGATGCGCAAAAAGATGCGATGAGAGCTAAAGACAAACAACGTCTTAATCCTATTCGCATGGTACTTGCTGCAATCAAGCAACGTGAAATTGACGAGCAAATAACACTAGACGACGCAGGTATTACCTCCGTTATAGTGAAGCTTGTTAAACAACGTCGCGACTCTTACACTCAGTACAAAGATGCTGGGCGTGATGATTTAGCTGAAATTGAAGCCAATGAGATTACAGCACTTGAAGCTTTTTTACCTCAACAATTGAGTGAAGAAGAAATCATTGCTCTCATTGACGCGGCTATTGCTGATACTAATGCAGCAGGTATGCAAGACATGGGTAAAGTAATGGGTATAATCAAAAGCAAAGCCGAAGGTCGTGCCGATATGGGCAAAATCTCAGGTTTAATTAAGCAACGATTAACTGCCTAATACTCCCACATACATTAAGTATGATTGAAGTAAACCGAGCCTTGAGCTCGGTTTCTTCGTTTAGAGCACTTCAAAAAAATATGCATTTGTGTTCCAATCTCTGCGTATTATAATTCGCTTTTAACACTTTTATATTTACCTTAGGGCTGTACTTTAAACAATGGCTGGAAAGATCCCACGCAACTTTATCGATGATTTATTGGCACGAACCGATATTGTCGACCTGATTGACTCAAAGGTAGGGTTGAAAAAAGCGGGCAAAGACTATCAAGCTTGCTGTCCTTTTCACAATGAAAAATCGCCTTCGTTTACTGTATCGCAAGATAAACAGTTTTATCATTGCTTTGGCTGTGGCGCTAACGGCAATGCTATTTCTTTTGTTATGGAATATGACAAACTTGAGTTTGTTGATGCAATTGAAGAGCTAGCCAGTTTACTTAACCTAGATGTTCCTCGCGAACAAGGAAGTAGTAATGGCCCAGAACGCACCGCAGCACAAAAACGTTCAGACTACGATTTAATGCTCCATGCAGCGCGTTTTTATCAACACCAGTTAAAACATCATAGTAATTCTGAAACAGTCATAGACTATGTAAAAGGTCGCGGCTTAAGCGGCGCAACAGTTAAAAAGTTTATGATGGGCTATGCGCCCAGCGAATGGGAAGGCCTCTGCCAACAGCTTGGACGTAATCAAGAACAAAAAGAGCAATTAGTTGAGCTGAAGCTCGCATCTGAAAAAACGCCAGGTAAGCAATTCGATTTTTTCCGTGATCGTTTAATGTTTCCTATTCGTGATAAACGCGGTCGCGTAATTGCTTTTGGTGGCCGTGTAATGCAAGCAGATCAGGGGCCAAAATATTTAAACTCTCCTGAAACACGAATATTCCACAAAGGCTTTGAACTTTATGGCCTTTATGAAGCAAAACAAGCACATAAAAGACTCGATCATGTACTTATAGTAGAAGGTTATATGGACGTCGTTGCGCTGGCTGAACAAGGCATAGAATACGCAGTTGCCGCACTCGGCACAGCGACAACCAGCGAGCATATGCACACCTTATTTAGAACCACTGACAAAGTTATTTGTTGCTACGACGGTGACCGTGCAGGTAAAGATGCCGCGTGGCGCGCACTGGAAAATGCACTTCCTTACTTAAACGATGGCAAAGCACTGCATTTTGTATTTTTACCCGATGGTGAAGACCCTGATTCACTCGTTCAACAAGAAGGTAAAGAGGCTTTTGAGCAGCGGCTAGAAAACGCCGATGACTTCACTAAAGTGCTGTTTAATAAACTAAGTAAAGAGATTGATTTAACGCTCGATTCCGGTAAGGCTAAGTTACTCAGTGCAGCACTGCCATTAATTGAAAAAATCCCAAGTGAGTTCTATCAAGAAAATATCTTGGAGCAACTTGGCAGATTAATTGGTCGCACCCGTGAGCAACTCAATAATCACTTAAAAACACCAAAACAGCAGCAGGCAATTGAACGTAAATTTAAAATTACACCGATGCGCCAAGCGATAGGCATTTTAGTTCAGCACCCTAATTTGGCAAAAAGCGTGCCCTACTTGCCTGATTTAGCACAAATGAATATTGCAGGAATCGGCTTGTTATTACGCCTACAACATCAAGCGTTACAAAAAGATGGCATTACCACTGCACAAATTCTTGAATCATTTAGAGGTACTGATGACTATGAGCCATTAACTAAGTTGGCTACATGGCAACATCAAATAGATGAAGAGCGTTTAGAGACTGTTTTTCAAAATACTTTTAAATTTATTGAAGATCAGTGTTTAAATTATCGACTAGAGACCCTATTAATAAAAGACAAGACACAGGGCTTAAATAGCGATGAACGACTAGAATGTCATTTGCTAATGACAGCGTTAAAAACGACTAACGGCTAGTCAGATTTGATTTAGGCTGTTATACTGTGCTATTCACTGCGTCACATTATTCTGGTTAGCCTTTGAGCAAACTCCATGATGGCGCCTGTTGTATCAACTTATCAGAGTGGAAGAAACAATCTCTATGGATCCAACTCCTCAGTCACAATTAAAACTTCTGATTCAAAAAGGTAAAGAGCAAGGTTACTTAACTTTTGCAGAAGTTAATGATCACCTTCCACAAGATATTATCGACTCAGATCAAGTAGAAGATATCATTAGCATGATTAATGACATGGGTATCAAGGTTAGCGAAAACGCGCCTGATGCTGATGAATTAATGATGCAAGAAACCACGACAGACGAAGACGCAGCGGAAGCTGCCGCTGCAGCCCTTGCTACTGTAGAAAAAGAAATCGGCCGTACAACAGACCCTGTTCGCATGTACATGCGTGAAATGGGTACTGTTGAACTTCTTACCCGTGAAGGCGAAATTGTTATCGCTAAACGTATTGAAGAAGGCATTAACCAAGTACAGATTTCGGTTGCTGAATACCCAGAAGCGATCACTTACCTACTTGAACAGTGGGATAAGTTTGAAGCAGAAGAGATGCGCCTTAGCGACATTATCTCTGGCTTTTTCGATCCTGATGCAGACGAAGCACCACCAATTGCTGCCACTAACATTGGTTCTGAATTAAGCGAAAAACAGCTTGATGACAGCGACGATGATGATGACAGCGATGATGAAGACGAAGAAGAAGTAGATACAGGTCCAGATCCTGAAGAAGCGCGCATCCATTTCGAAAACTTACGTGATTTATACACTAAAGCACGTGAAACATTCGATAAAAAAGGTCGCTCTCATCCAGAATCTCAAGCCGCTATTTTAGAAATTGGTGAGTTGTTCAGAACCTTTAAACTTGTGCCTAAGCAATTTGACCGCATGGTTAATAACATGCGTGAAATGATGGACCGAGTTCGCGTTCAAGAACGTCTTATCATGAAGCATGCAGTACAAGTTTCAAAGCTTCCAAAGAAAACCTTTGTTAAGCACTTTGCAAACAACGAAACTGACACAGCATGGCTTGATATTGAAATTGCAGCTAACGAAAAGCATTCAGCTAAACTTGAAGAAGTGAAGCCTGAAATACTTCGTTGTATTAGCAAACTTTCTTCAATGGAAGAAAGCACTGGCTTAAGCATTGAACGTATTAAAGATATAAACCGTCGCATGAGTATTGGTGAAGCGAAAGCGCGCCGTGCTAAAAAAGAGATGGTAGAAGCGAACTTACGTCTGGTAATTTCAATCGCTAAAAAATACACCAACCGTGGTTTACAGTTCTTGGATTTAATTCAAGAAGGTAATATTGGTTTGATGAAAGCGGTTGATAAGTTTGAATACCGTCGTGGTTATAAGTTCTCAACTTATGCTACGTGGTGGATCCGCCAAGCAATTACTCGCTCTATTGCTGACCAAGCAAGAACGATCCGTATTCCAGTACATATGATTGAAACGATCAATAAATTGAACCGTATTTCACGTCAAATGTTACAAGAAATGGGTCGTGAGCCAAATCCAGAAGAATTAGCTGAACGCATGATGATGCCTGAGGATAAAATCCGTAAGGTACTTAAGATTGCAAAAGAGCCAATTTCAATGGAAACACCGATTGGTGATGATGAAGATTCGCACTTAGGCGACTTCATTGAAGATACTACTATTGATTCGCCTATCGATTCGGCAACAATGGAGTCTCTTCGTGGCGCAACTAACGATGTGCTCGCTGGCTTAACTGCCCGTGAAGCGAAAGTACTGCGTATGCGTTTTGGTATTGATATGAATACCGACCACACGTTGGAAGAAGTAGGTAAGCAGTTTGATGTAACACGTGAGCGTATTCGTCAAATTGAAGCGAAGGCACTACGTAAATTACGTCACCCTTCTCGCTCTGATTTACTGAAAAGCTTTTTAGACGCTAAATAATCTAGCGTTACATTATGAGTTAACTCAAAAGGCCGCTGTAGCGGCCTTTTTTCTATTTCAAGGAAATAAACATGGCTTGGATCCAAATCCGTATCAATGCCAATGCTGCAACCGCAGATGCAGTTAGTGACTTATTAATGGAAGCTGGTAGTGCTTCTGTTACTTTTATTGATGCTAAAGACACCCCTATTTACGAACCCAAAATTGGCACTGTCGTTTTTTGGGCTGATACCACCGTAATTGGTCTGTTCGAAGCTAATCACGATATGAACGCCGTGGTTGCGTTATTAAAGCGCCATGATGAGCTCAAAGACAATTTAGTTTACAAAATCGAGCAACTCGAAGACAAAGATTGGGAACGTGAATGGATGGATAACTTCCACCCTATTCAATTTGGCGAAAAACTATGGATTTGCCCTAGCTGGCGCGATATTCCAGACCCTGACGCAGTCAATGTACTACTTGATCCAGGCCTTGCATTTGGTACTGGCACGCACGCCACCACCGCGCTGTGTTTAAAGTGGCTTGAAAGCCAAGACTTAAGCGGCAAAACAGTAGTCGATTTTGGTTGTGGTTCAGGCATATTAGGCATTGCAGCAATTAAACTAGGTGCAGAGCGCATGATAGGGATAGACATTGACCCGCAAGCGCTAGAAGCAAGCCTAGATAACGCTAATCGTAATGGCGTTGCTGACAAGCTTGAAGTTTATCTACCAGAAAACCAACCTGAATTTACAGCCGATATTGTTGTGGCAAATATTTTAGCGCAACCTCTGCGTGAGCTTCATAGTGTGATTTTAGGATTATTAAAACCAGGCGGTAAAATTGCCATGTCGGGCATTTTAGAAGAGCAAGCAAAATCGGTTGCCGATATATATGCGCCCTTTATTGAACTTGATGAGATTGCCATTGAAGGCGACTGGACCCGAGTCAGTGGCATTAAAAAAGCATAATAGTGCGTTTTTTCAAAGTTTAGAGTATTAACTCAAAAGTCGTTTCTAGAGCCTGTATTTAACAGGCTTTACTATTTTTTTACATAATAAAAAATAAAGATTTTTTATTATAAAAACAACGACCGTTCAAAATTCACACAAATAAACCGCTTCGTCATACGGTTATCAAATGTCAATACGAAAAGAGCAAAAAAAAGTCACTTTTGTTCAATTTATAGCCTTTGATTTTTGCGCAAAAAGCCGTAAACTTAGCGCCCCTTGAAAAGAGGCCTATTGAATATCGTGCGTATCGGTTCATACCAACTTGAGAATAATGTCATTGTCGCGCCTATGGCGGGCATAACAGACAGACCATTTAGACAGTTATGTCGTCGTTTAGGCGCTGGCCTTGCTGTGTCTGAAATGCTGTCGTCTAATCCGAAGGTTTGGAAAACCGAAAAGTCGATGAACCGAATGGATCATTCTGGTGAGTCGGGTATACGTGCGGTGCAAATTGCAGGAGCAGACCCTGAGCTTATGGCACAGGCCGCACAATTCAATGTTGCAAACGGTGCACAGATCATAGATATCAATATGGGGTGCCCAGCAAAAAAAGTGAACAAGAAACTTGCAGGCTCAGCCTTATTACAGTTTCCAGAACTCGTGGAAGAGATTATTGATGCCGTAGTAAATGCGGTTGATATACCTGTGACACTTAAAATCCGTACCGGATGGGATCAGGACAACCGTAATGGTGTAGAGATTGCAAGAATAGCTGAACGTTATGGCATTGCATCACTGGCTGTACATGGGCGCACGCGCGCATGTATGTATAAAGGTGATGCTGAGTACGCCACAATTAGGGATATAAAACGTTCAGTGTCGATACCTGTCGTTGCTAATGGTGATATTACATCACCTGAAAAAGCAAAGCAGGTTTTGGACTATACGGGTGCAGATGCCATTATGATTGGTCGAGCCGCCCAAGGTCGCCCTTGGATATTTAGGGAGATAGACCACTATTTGCGAACTGGTGAACATATGCAGCCACCTGCTATAGCAGAGGTGCGCAGTATTTTAATGGAGCATTTAACCAACCTCCATGTGTTTTACGGTGAGCCAATGGGAGCACGAATCGCTCGCAAACATGTATCTTGGTATTTGCAAACCCATGACAGTGACGGTCAGTTTAGGCGAGTATTTAATGCGCTCGACAATTCAGAGGCACAGGTCGTCGCATTAGAGCAATACTTTAAAACACTAGCAGCTAACTAAGAAAGAAAGAGACTTTATAATGTTCGAACAAAACGTGACTTCTCCATTTATCACTAACCCTCATGTTCAGTCACACGAGAAACCGCAGCCATTGCGTGATGCAGTGAAAAAAGCTGTTCACCACTACTTAAAGCAGCTTAACGGTCAAGATGTGCAAGACGTTTACGACCTTGTTCTTTCTGAGCTAGAAGCGCCATTGCTTGAAGAAGTAATGACTTACACACGTGGCAATCAAACTCGTGCGGCAATTTTACTAGGTATCAACCGTGGTACTTTACGTAAAAAGCTTAAAAAATACGGTATGAACTAATACCAGCTATATTGAAACCGTAATCATTCTAACGAGCTAAATAAGCCCCTAACTGCGTTAAAAATTTTTTATGTAGAATAACTACACAGCAAATTTTTGCCTTGTTATTGACTTATTTCTTTGTCGTTATAATTGCTTACTAATCCAATACAGCTGGTATAAAGTATTTTGAGTAAAAAGCACCTTAGGGTGCTTTTTTTATTTGTAAAATTTATTAACGAAATTGCAAAATGCTCACGCTTTATGGGTCGTTATAAGTCGTTTTTTGAGTCGTAATCAGTTAAAATACGCGCTTCTAAGCTAGCTCATTAACTGAGGAAATCAAACTACAATGGATACACATCGTCCTATACGTCGCGCACTTTTGAGTGTGTCAGACAAAACCGGTATTGTTGAATTTGCCCGTGCACTAGAAGCACAAGGTGTTGAAATACTTTCAACTGGCGGCACGTGTAAACTACTTGCTGACAATGCAATTAAAGTAACTGAAGTATCAGATCACACCGGTCACCCTGAGATCATGGATGGTCGCGTAAAAACCCTACATCCAAAAATTCATGGCGGCATTCTTGCTCGTCGTGGCCAAGATGAAGACGTAATGGCAGATAACAATATCTCTGCTATCGACATCGTTGTAGTTAACTTATACCCCTTTGCGAATACTGTCGCTCAAGAAAACTGCAGCCTTGAAGATGCTATTGAAAACATCGATATTGGTGGCCCAACCATGGTACGTGCGGCAGCTAAAAATCACAAAGATGTGACGATTGTTGTTAACGCAAGCGACTACGACCGTGTTATTAGCGAAATGCAAAATAACAACGGCTCAACAACTTACAAAACTCGCTTTGACTTAGCTATTGCAGCGTATGAGCATACAGCGCAGTACGATGGCATGATTGCTAACTACTTCGGTAAAATGGTTCCTGATTACACAGAGGAAGCTGCTATCGATACTAAGTTCCCGCGTACTATCAATATGCAATTCACTAAAAAGCAAGATATGCGCTACGGTGAAAATTCGCATCAAGATGCCGCGTTTTATGTTGAGAACGACATCACTGAAGCGTCAGTGGCAACAGCGACTCAACTGCAAGGTAAAGCATTATCGTTTAACAATATTGCCGACACCGATGCTGCACTTGAGTGTGTAAAAGAATTTGATGTACCTGCGTGCGTAATTGTAAAACACGCTAACCCATGTGGTGTTTCAATTGGTGATAATATCTTAGAAGCATACGATCGCGCCTTTAAAACTGATCCAACGTCAGCGTTTGGCGGCATTATTGCTTTTAACCAAGAACTTGACGCAAAAACTGCACAAGCGATTGTTGAACGTCAATTTGTTGAAGTTATTATTGCGCCAAGCGTGAGTGCAGAAGCCGCTCAAATAGTATCAGCTAAACAAAACGTACGTTTATTAGAGTGTGGTGAGTTCTCTGCTAAAGGCACAGGCCATGACATTAAACGCGTTAATGGCGGCGTTCTAATTCAAGACCGTGATTTAGGTATGGTAACGCAAGGCGACTTAACGGTTGTTTCTAAGCGCCAGCCTTCTGAGCAAGAGCTTAAAGATTTATTATTCTGCTGGAAAGTGGCTAAATTTGTTAAATCAAACGCCATTGTTTATGCCCGCGACGGTATGACAATAGGTGTAGGTGCGGGCCAAATGAGCCGCGTTTACTCAGCTAAAATTGCCGGTATTAAAGCCGCTGATGAAAGCCTTGAAGTAAAAGGCTCAGTGATGGCATCAGATGCATTCTTCCCATTCCGCGATGGTATTGATGCAGCTGCAGAGGCTGGCATTACTGCTGTTATCCAACCAGGTGGTTCAATGCGCGATGAAGAAGTGATTGCGGCCGCTGACGAAGCTGGAATGGCAATGGTGTTTACCGGTATGCGCCATTTCCGCCATTAATCGCTTAAAGAGCTAACTGCTTCAGTTAGCTCTTTTTGTTTGCACCAAATTCACGTATTCTGCTTATTCTATAACCATGACTAAAAATTATAATGTGAAGGATTAGACGATGAAATTTGCACTAAAATCTCTACTGGTTGCCACACTGTCATTAAGCTCAACAATGGCGTTGGCACATAACCATGGCCACGACTCAGCATTAACAAATGCAGTTAAAGCAAGCGAGCGTAGCAGTGAGCGCGATCAATACCGCAACCCTGTAGAAACACTCGAATTTTTTGGCTTTAAACCATCTATGACCGTGGTAGAAATTGCCCCAGGTGGTGGTTGGTACAGTGAAATTTTAGCGCCAGCGCTGAAAGAGCAAGGCACCTATTATGCTGCGCACTTCCCTGCTGATTCATCGGTTGGTTATTACCAACGTTCTCTTGCTGGCTTTAAGGCTAAAATCGCTGAAGATGCCCGCTTTAGTCACGTTAAACTCACTGAGTTTGCCCCATCTACACATTTAGATATTGCTCCTGCGGCTAGCGCCGATATGGTACTGACTTTTCGTAATGTTCATAACTGGTACATGAGCAAAGATAAAGAAGCTGCAAGCAATGCGTTTAAGTCTTTTTACAAAGCACTTAAACCAGGCGGCACTTTAGGTGTGGTTGAACACCGCCTACCAGAAGAGCAAGATGATGAGATGCAAAAATCATCAGGTTATATGAAGCAAAGTGTGGTTATTGCACTTGCTGAACAAGCTGGTTTTGAACTTGAAGCAAAAAGCGATATTAATGCAAACCCTCTTGATACAGCCGATCACCCTAAAGGGGTATGGACCCTTCCACCGAGCCTTAGACTTGGCGAGCAAGATGCCGCTAAATATAAAGCCATAGGTGAAAGCGACCGTATGACGCTGAAATTTAAAAAACCGCTTTAAATAGGATATTCGCCATGAATGTATTAGTCATTGGCAGCGGCGGCCGCGAACACGCACTTGCGTTTAAGGCCGCTCAAAATACAAAAGTTAACACTGTTTATGTTGCTCCAGGTAATGCGGGCACAGCCCTTGAGCCAAAACTTGAGAACGTAGCAATTAACGTTGAAGACCTTGATGGACTGCTAAGCTTTGCACAACAAAATAATGTTGAGCTAACCATTGTTGGCCCTGAAGTACCGCTAGTATTAGGGGTTGTTGATAAGTTCCGTGAACACGGCTTAGCTATTTTCGGCCCAACCGCCGGTGCTGCCCAGCTTGAAGGGTCTAAATCGTTCACTAAAGACTTTTTAGCACGCCATGCTATTCCAACCGCTGATTACCAAACGTTTGAACAAATCGACCCTGCGCTTGCCTATTTAAAAGAAAAAGGCGCACCGATTGTTATTAAAGCCGATGGTTTAGCGGCTGGTAAAGGCGTGATTGTTGCTATGGACGAACGCGAGGCTGAAGAGGCTATTCGCGATATGCTTGCGGGTAATGCCTTTGGTGACGCCGGTAGCCGTGTGGTCATTGAAGAGTTTTTAGAAGGTGAAGAAGCGTCGTTTATTGTCATGGTTGATGGTAAAAACGTACTGCCGTTTGCAACCAGCCAAGACCATAAACGCGCTTACAATGGCGATCAAGGTCCTAACACTGGCGGTATGGGTGCATACTCACCAGCGCCTGTAGTAACCGATGAAATTCATCAGCGCATTATGAACGAAGTGATCTACCCAACGGTAGAAGGTATGGCTAGCGAAGGCCATCCGTACACTGGCTTTTTGTATGCAGGCTTGATGATAGATGAGACAGGCACACCAAAGGTTATTGAATATAACTGTCGTTTTGGCGACCCTGAAACACAACCTATGATGCTACGCTTACAATCAGACTTAGTTGAATTGATTGAAGCTGCTAACCGTGTAGAGCTTGATAAAACCACCATTGAGTTTGATTCACGCGCTGCAGTAGGTGTTGTTTTAGCCGCTAAAGGCTACCCTGATAGTTACCCGAAAGGCGATGCTATCAGTGGCTTGAAAGTAACTTACCCTGAAGGCGAAAAAGTCTTCCATGCAGGGACTAAGCAAGACGGCGATAGCATAGTGACTGCCGGTGGTCGTGTACTGTGTGCTACTGCACTGGGTAATACAGTTACACAAGCGCAGCAGCGTGCCTATAAACTGGTTGATGAAATCAACTGGGATGGCATGGAATACCGTACTGACATTGCTTATCGCGCAATTGCTCGTGAACAATCATAACGATTGATAACTAACGAGTAAATTTTATAAAAGCGCAGATTATCTGCGCTTTTTACTGCTACACTATAAAAAAGTAATCTGGACATAGATTAATATTGGAATTTAAAACCTTGCGCTACCATGCGGTAGCAGTTGTAATACTTATTTTTATCTTTTTTATTATCAGCACATTGGCAACAAACTTTGTGATGCCATCACGCTATACCATAGATAAAATAACCCCTGTTTACCTCGATCATGCGTATTACATAGACAAAAGCAAAACACAAAGTTTTGAAGAAGTAATGACCAAGCAGGCGCTATTTACACAGCAAGAATTTAACGATATACCTTGGAGCTTTGAACAGCAAAATTATTGGTTACGCCTCGATTTAGAAAACAAAAGCAGCCAACAAGAAGATGTGGTTGCCCACTTTGATAACCCGATGGTAGATCATCTCACCATATATCGGCTCAATAGTAACAACCAACTACTCGACACTTATAAGCTTGGCGATAAAGAGCCACGTCTTACTTTATTTAAGTACAGCGTGCCCCACATTCGCTTTAACCTCGATGGCCAATCTACACAACGACTAATTATAAAAATAGATACTGTGGGGATCAGTAAAACTCCAATTCACTTATATCGCCATAATGTATTTGTTGACTTAGTTCGCTCACAAACAGGCATTTGGGGAATTTTCGCGGGTGTCTTATTAATGGCCTCACTATATAACCTATTACTCTATTTTGGCATTAAAGACCGCGTGTACTTAGTTTATATTGGCTACATTATTAGTGCTATAGCATTAATGGGCACCGTTCTGGGGTTTGGTTTTTATTTATGGCCGCTAGAATGGCAGTTGTTTATTCACGAAAAAATAATTGTCGTTAATTACACTATTGCGTTTTTCACTCTCGCTTTTTGCACCATGTTTTTGCGATATCATAAAGACCGTTGCTGGCGTTATAAATTAAGTGTTGGTTTACTCTGGCTAATGCTAGTGCTCGGTACATTAAGCTTTTTTATTCCCGAAAATATAGCTGCCCCCATATTTTTTGTAATTTTGGGATTACTTTATATCGTCTGCTTTATTTTAATTTATAACAAATTAAAAAGTGGCTTTAGATGGGCTAAGTTTTACGTATTTTCATGGGTGCCATTGATTATTGGTGCAGCCATTCAGCCTTTAGAGCTTACAGGCGTTATCACTTATAGCTTTTCAATACGTCATGCTTTTTTAATGGCCATCTTATGTGAAATTGTCCTCATGGCCATGGCACTTGCCGATCGGGTTCGTTATCAGCGTGAGCGCGCTTTATATCATGCCACGCATACCCAGCAAACAAAACTGCTCAATAGCGCAAAGTTAAAGTATGCCTTTATGGCACTCAAAGCCCAGCAACGTTCCACCACTTTATGTTTGGTTAAAATACGTCATTTTAACTCGCTAAATACCATTATTACGCCCTCCCAAGGATATGAATTAATTAAGCATGTTGCGCACGAATTAGAATGCCAATTGAGCTTTGAGAGAGAATTTTTTAACTTAAGTAATGGCATTAATCAACCCGCTAAAATTGCTGATTTAGGTAGCGGTGTTTTTGCCTGTATCTCGACTAAAAACCAAAGCCCACACACGCTCGAAGAGTTATTAAAAAGGGTAGTAAATAAGTTACCAAAAACCTATCAAATCAAAGGGCTAGACTTACAACTCAATTACAGCGTGGGGATTAGTGCCTTTGGTAAACGTGATGACTTTGAATTTTGGTTGAAACGAGGCTACTTGGCATTACATAACGCTAAACATAGTCTAAGTAAGGTAAGCTCATCATCTGCGGACAGCAGTTTAGCTATGGACGTTGCGCTTGCTGCTAAGCTTCAACAAGCGATAAGAACGGATCAGCTCGCTCTGTTTTATCAACCACAAATTAGTTTAAAAGATAACAGTGTCAATGGTGCCGAAGCCCTACTACGCTGGCCTAATACTGAGTTTAAAAACATTTCCATAGAAAAACTAATTCTACTTGCCGAACACACCGGTATTATTAATGAATTAACACTTTGGGTGATAGAGCAAGCCTGCAAAGACATTGCAAAACTGGCAAATGAGGGCGTAACTGAACATAGTATTAGCGTTAATTTAAGTGCAAAAAACCTAGCCATTGCCAATTTAACCGAAAAAGTAGAAAACCTTTTAATAAAGTATCAGGTTGCCCCTCATTTATTGAAGTTTGAGCTGACTGAATCAGCGTTTGTCGAAAATCAAGATGCGTTAGTCACCTTAGTTGGTGAACTCGCCACACTTGGCGTTAAGGTGGTGTTAGACGACTTTGGTACTGGTTATTCATCACTTAGCTACTTAGTTAACTATCACTTTAATGAACTTAAAGTAGATAAGTCGTTTGTGTATGATTTAACCGATAACCGGGCTCATCAGGTCATTGTGCAAACAGCTATAGATATGGCGCATAACTTGGGCCTTACTATCACGATTGAGGGCGTAGAAACTCAAGAAGTTCACCAGTTGCTCAACACCATGAAAGCTGACCGTACCCAAGGCTATTTGTACGCAAAAGCACTCTCTTATGATAATTATTTAGACTTCTTGAACAGCCAATACCGCCTAAAAATGTTAAGCTCCCCTTTTTAACATCTTTGGGGCCAAGTAAAGATGCAAGGTACACTGCGTAAATTAAAGTCGAGCTTAACAGAACCCGTTCAATATCATTTACCTGTAGGTGATGAACTGGTTGATTTAAATGCTTTAATAGGTAAACAATTGACTCTCACTTTTAGTGGCACAATTTTGTGTTCTAACTGTGGCAAAAAAACAAAAAAAAGCTATTCTCAAGGGCATTGCTTTGTATGTATGCGCAAGCTTGCAAGTTGCGACATGTGTATCATGAAACCTGAAACCTGCCATTACGATCAAGGCACCTGCCGCGAGCCACAATGGGGTGAAGAAAACTGCATGATCCCGCATTATGTGTATCTAGCTAATACATCAGGGTTAAAAGTAGGCATTACTCGCCACACCCAAATACCTACCCGTTGGATTGACCAAGGGGCAACCCAAGCATTACCTATTTTTAAAGTACAAACTCGTTTACAGTCGGGCTTAGTGGAAGTGGCGCTCGCGCAGTTTATTGCTGATAAAACCAATTGGCGCAATATGCTCAAAGGACAAAACGACGTTCTTGATTTAAAAGCAGCGGCTGCTGAGCTTATTCCACAAATTAGCGAAAAACTAACCGAGCTGAGTGAGTTATTTGGCGCAACCGCTATTGAACAGCTTGACCAAGACGTTGTGAATCTTGATTTTCCTGTAAGCGAATACCCAAGCAAAATCAGCTCATTTAACTTCGATAAAAACCTCGTTGTTAGCGGTATTTTACAAGGTATAAAAGGTCAGTACTTAATTTTTGATAGCGGCGTTATTAATATTCGTAAGTTCACCTCTTATGAAGTGAGTGTAGACTCAGAATAACCTTTTGCTGCTTGGTTATAAAATGCTATCCACTGCTGCTGCGTTAATGGATGGCAATAATAATAGCCCTGAATAACATTGCAGCCTATTTCGACTAAGTGTGCCTCTTGCGAGGCATGCTCAACGCCCTCAGCAACCACATCCAATCCTAAACTTGTCGCCATGGCTATAATGGCCGCCACAATTTGGCTATTGCCATACTCATCAGGAATCTTAGCAATAAAGCTCGCATCAATTTTTAATGTATTAAACGGTAATTTGGTTAAATAACTGAGTGCAGAATACCCCGTACCAAAATCATCCAGCGCAATATGCACGCCCAGCGCTTTGAGCTGTTGTAGTTGCTCTTTTGCCTGTGAAAACGAGCTAATAAAGCTGCTTTCGGTCAGCTCAATTTCAAGTAAGCTGCCAGGTAATTGGTAACGAGTAAGCATAGCTTTAATATTATCAGCCAACTTACCTTGGCTTAAATGACACGCAGAGACATTAATTGCTAAACGTCCGGCATCAATCCCCTGCGCTTGCCAAAGGGTTAACTCTTTACCTGCTTGGTTTATAACCCATAAATCTAAACGCACCACTAAACCTAGCTCTTCAGCAAGCGGAATAAACTGCGCTGGTGAAATAGTGCCTAAATCAGGGTCATGCCAACGCAGTAGTGCTTCAGCTCCCATAATCAACCCTGTTTTTAAACATTGCTTAGGCTGAAAATAAAGCTCAAACTCATTATTTTCTAGCGCATGTTGAAAGCGACTCATCATCGCTAAACGCTCTAAAGATCGTGCATTCATTGAGGGTTGAAACAACTGAAACGAATTGCGACCGACATCTTTTGAGCGGTACATGGCAATATCAGCATGCTTTAATAATGTTTCACTGTCTAAGCCATCATCAGGGTAAACAGCCGCCCCTATAGACGCGGTAACACCAACCTCAAATCCTTCAAGCTTAAACGGTGTATTTAAGTGATTTAAAATACTCTCAGCAAGGGTGATAGCACCTTCTACATTGTTTATTTCGCACAATACAATAAACTCATCTCCCCCTAATCGCGCCAGCGTATCTCCCTCATTGAGGGTGTTAATAATGCGCTCAGAGACTAATTTTAATAAGGTATCACCGGCATTATGGCCTAAGCTGTCATTCACCTCTTTAAAACGGTCAAGGTCAATAAACATTACCGCTAACATTTGTTTATCTCTGTGTGCTGAGGCGAGTGCCATAGAGAGTCTATCGTTAAATAAACGCCGGTTAGGTAAGCCAGTTAGCTCATCAAAATACGCTAACTGCACCACTTTTTCTTCTGCGCTTTTTCGCTCAGTTATGTCACTAAAAATAGCGGCGTAAATCACCTCACTATGACTTGGCTCTTTTATTTCTATAATACTGAGCCACTCAATATAAATATCACCACACTTTTTACGATTATGAATTTCCCCCTGCCATACCCCTGTTTTGGCAAGCGAATCCCACATTTTTATATAAAAGTTTTTATCATGACGCCCTGAACTCAACATATTAGGCCGCTTACCTATCACCTCATATTCTTTGTAACCGGTTAGATGAGTAAATGCAGGGTTTACTTGCATAATCACTCCATTCGAGTCGGTGATCATGATGCCATCTAGGGAGGAGTCGATAATTTTATTGGCTAAAAATAAGTTACGCTGCGAATGCTGCAATGCAATATCACGCTGCTGAAGTACTTTTTCAAGCTCACAACAATAAGCCGTTTCAATTTCATTAATTAAGTTTTCAAGCGATAATACACCGTTAATTTGATTATTTTCGCTAACCACCAAATGCCGAATATTACTTTCAGACATCAACCTGTACGCATCAAAAAGGCTGTCTTGGGGGCTTATCTGATAAAGGGGGCGGCTAGCTAAATCCCAACAAACAAGATGATTGTGCTGCTCGGTGATGAGCTTTAGTAAGTCGCGCTGGGTAATAATGCCATGAACATTTTCATCCTCATTAAACACCAAAATCACTTTCTCTGCATATTCACGCATCATGCTCACCGCGTCATTGATTGCCAATGAACTCGGTACTATCCGTATGTTTTTATTATATTGATCATTAATAGGTCTAAATTGTAAGTAATGCTCTAGCCCTTGATTGTTTACAATATCTGTAATGCTGATCACGCCGCTGGGAATGTCATTTGTATCAGTGACTAACAAATGCCTTACACCCTGCTTATTAAACACCATGGCCGTCTCGGTTAATAATTGTTGGCTGGGCACACTTAGTACAGGGCTCGACATAACGCTTTCAATCGCTAACTGCCTAAGTGAGTGATTAGAAAAGTTAAGTGTTAAACAATCGGTTTCAGTCCATACGCCTATTATTTGTTGCTGTTGTTTTACAAAAATAGCGCTAACATTGTGCGCTCGCATTAGTTTCACCGCTTCAATTAAAGGGGTATCCTTAGCGCAGGCGATCACCTTATTGGTAAAAACATCGCATACTTTTTGATAGCGGCTAGTGTGAGGCATTGCTTCTACTTCCAAAATTAAACCAATTAATGATTATAAATTATTCAGTAAAAAACAATTTGATTTAGGACAATAGATGAGCATCAGTTACCCACAAATTATTATTTATAATAATGAAATTGAGCTAATAGAGCACGCCAATGATTTACACGACTTTATTTACACTATGGAAGCAAGTGAACAGCAAAAAGTCATTATTTTAGATAAGGTTAGTGGCTATCAAAGCTTAAGCGGCCATTCGCTCACGGCGCTCAGTGCAAGCCAATTAGCAGAGCTAGTAAAAGAATATTTAGCAAAAGAAGGGCAATGCTGCTTAAGTAAAATAGAGCAGCTCACACCAAGCCAAGCGTTTGCGTTACTCGCCGAAATCAACTAACGCTTTAACGTGTGCAATCGCGCTGCGCCCGAGGGCCGACAGTGAGTACCCTCCCTCTAAATAAGAAATAATACCTAAACAATGATGCTGTTGGCTAAATTGCGCTAACTGCTCAGTAAGCCATATATAATCACTTTCAACAAACTTAAGACTGGCCATGTCATCTTCTAAATGTGCGTCAAATCCCGCGCTTATAAAAAGTAGCTCAGGCTTAAATTCTGTTAATTTTGGTAGCCATTGTTGCTCATAAAGTGCTTTTAAATCAGCACCATCACTAGCTATCGGTAAAGGTGAATTTACCAGTGTGGCATTATTTTTAATGGCGGTATTAGGATAAAATGGATATTGAAATAACGAGCACAGCAACACATTTTCATCATCCATAAAAATATCTTGAGTACCATTGCCATGGTGTACGTCAAAATCAACAATGGCAATGCGTTTTACCCCTTTGCTTTGTGCATATTTAACTGCAATCGCAAGGTTATTAAACACACAAAAACCAGAAGAGCTATCTCGGTTAGCGTGATGCCCTGGCGGGCGTACTGAACAAAACGCAGCGTCTAACTTACCCTCTAAAATCTCATCAACAGCGAGTAAGCCTGCTCCGACTGCACGCTCAATGGCCTTTAAAGAGTCGGGGCATAACCACGTATCTCCATCTAGATCGCTGAGCCCCTCAGTGGGGATCATGTCTTCTACATGCTTAATATGCTGCTCACTGTGCGCCAATAAATAATGTTCGCGCAGTGCTTTAGGGGCTTGTTTTTGCTCTATAGCCACATCCAGTCCACTAGCAAGTAAACGGTCATTAATCGCATCTAAACGCTCAGGGCATTCTGGATGATCTTCAATCATTTTATGTTTACGACAGTGAGGATGAGAAATAATCGCAGTGCGCATAGCTAACTCCAAAAATAAGTTGCTCATCAAGTATAACAAAGCCACCTTGTGGTGGCTTTGCGACTTTGGTTGATACTAAACGACTCTTTAACCAAAGTTATGGTTATTTAGCTTTTAAGTCGAGGTTTCTAAAATCAAAGCTAAAGTCGGTTACCTGCGTTGAAACTGCATTCATTTTTGCTGATTCTACGCGGTTATCGGCGCTCATAGAAAAGCGAATAAAGGCATCTGCCTCTAATAACTTTTCATCCCACTTAACAATAAAGGTATTGCCTGTGTAATGCTTCAGCTCACCTTTAAGGCGTTTTGTATGGGTAAAATCAATGCGTAATTTACCATCTAGTTCTTCAACGATTACATCGCCATACCAATCATCATGTAATGTACCGGTGTAGTTTATATTAGGCAATTGCGGTTGAGTGTCTGTTGGCGCTTTTGGAGCGGCGTTAGCATAGGCTTTTTCTTTACCTGCAAAATGCTTTTTAGCTAACTCTTCAACCCAATCTTTATCTTCAAGCTCGAGTACATCTTCAAGTACTTCATGAGTCACTGCCGATAATGCAGAAAATGCTTGTTGGTTGCTTAATATCACAATCCCCACGTTTTTTTCTGGTAATAAAGTCACCTGCGATACCATACCTAAAATGCCGCCACCATGTGCCAGCTTTTTAACGCCGTGGTAATCTTCTATACTCCAACCTAATCCGTAACCTCTAAATTGTTGATGATACGCTTCATAGGCACTTTTAGATGCCAGTGACGTAATATGTGGATGCCACATTTGTGCTTGCTGCTTTTCACTAAATAACTGCTCGCCATTAGGCATTTTGCCACCCGCAAGTTGAGTACGGAGCCATTGGCTCATATCATTTACGCTTGATGCAATGGCGCCTGCCCCTCGAAAGTCTTCAAGGTAATTAACAAAAAAAGGATGCAATTTGCCATCCATTGGGATGTGTCCAATCGCCCAGTTTTTGTTGTTTTTTGCGATACGCGAAAAGCCAGCGCGCGAGTTGGTCATATTTAGCGGCTGTAGAATGTTTTTTTCAATGTAGTCGTTCCAGCTAACCCCAGATACACGCGCAACAACTTCACCAGCGGTAACAAACATTAGGTTGTTATAAGCATATTGACTACGAAAACTGCTCGCAGGCTTTAAATATTTCAGCCCCGATAAAATATCGGCTACCGATTTATCTGTACTTGGCCAAATCATTAAATCGCCTTGACCAAGCCCTAAACCGCTACGGTGGCTAAGTAGATCGCGTATGCGCATTTCACGAGTAACGTAAGGGTCGTACAATCTAAACTCAGGGAGATGGTCAATCACGCGGTCATCCCAGCTTAATTTGCCTTCATCCACCAGCTTAGCCAATGCTGCACTGGTAAATGCCTTGGTATTTGAAGCAATGCCAAATAAAGTGTCTTTATTCACCTTGCTATTCGTATCAAGGTTGGCAACACCAAACCCTTTAGCGAATACAACTTTGTCATTTTCAACAATGGCAACGGCCATTCCGGGTACATCAAAACGTGTCATTGAGGCGTTGATCACCTCTGAAATTTTATCGGTATCAACCGCTGCAGAGCTCGTAAACGCCCAGCCAGCCAATAATGCGGCTGTGGCTAATTTTTTTAGTTTCATAGTGTTACCTTAGGTTATTATTTTTGTTTAGTCTTGATGAACCGCAAATTCTATTTCGGCGCGCGCTTTATTAGTATCTTGCTTACTCGGGTAAGCTAAAATGCGTTGACTGTAGTGTTCGGGTACGCCCGCCTCAAGTGCGCCGCGGTATACATGCTGCACGTACCAATCATAAGGTAGCAGTGTGTCGTCATGTGTGTTTGCTATGTAGCAGTGTACATTAATGTCATCGTCATCTAGAAGGCTCACGGTTAAATCAACACAGTCGTAATTAGGGCCTTCAATTTTATCTAAGATCTCTTTTTCGGCTTCATTAAGCTGATACACTACCCCATATACCACAGCATCGGGTTCATTGGTGGGCACAATAGTGCATTTACCTGAACCATCTGAAAAGGCCATATTAAAGGTTAACTTATAGCCCTTTAAAAGTGCCGTACCCACACGTTTTGCATTAGGTAAACGTGCCAATAAACGATTAGATGACATATTGGAGCCAAACGAAAAATTATATAACGCCATACTATTCCTTCTTTAAATAACAACTCGCACAGCCAGTGCGATTAAAATAATGCCAATGCCGCGGTCGAACCAATAACCACTTTGCTGAAAAAAATCACGTACACGCGCTTTTGATAACAATAGCGATAAAATAGAAAACCAAGCCCACGTAGCAAGCGCCATATAAACGCCATATCCCATTTGTACTATTACCGGCGTAGTTGGGCTAATCACTAAGGTAAACAACGACATAAAAAACAGTGTTGCCTTAGGGTTAAGTGCATTGGTAAAAAAGCCACGTCGAAACGCACGCCATGATGACTCAGCTGCAAGGCTGGGTTTTGCAGTCGATTCTGATGAGGTATTTGTAGGTTTAGCTGCGCGCAGTGCCTGCACGCCTAAATACGCTAAATACGCGCCCGCTATATATTTAAGCGCCATAAACAACGCAGGTGATTGAGTTAACACCAGCGCAACTCCCAATACACAATAGGCTATGTGTAATAAAATAGCCGCACCAACACCGGCACTTGTCCATAAGGCATTGCGCCTGCCGTGTTGTACACTTTGTTTAAGGACTACCGCAAAGTCGGGCCCAGGGCTTGCTACCGCAAAAAAATGAGCCACCGCAATTAATAAAAATTCATCGATATAGTTCATACTTAACTGGCTTGCTCTGGCGAAAAAGCCAATAATAATGGGTTAGCCGAATGATTAACCAAGGCTTTTATTTCTTTTTGCGCTTTTTTAAATTGGCCTCGTAAATGCGGTTTTAAATGTTTTTTAGAGTGTTTATCTTGCTTAAAGTAGCTCACTAACGCATGCATAAATACGGTATGCGTTTCACTGAGCGCCGCTTCGCGATTTGCATACGGGTTATAACATGAGCCACAGCCACCTTTAAACTGGTACACGGTATTGCTCATCATTACCCCAAAGCCTAAAAAACACGCCAAGGCATCAGTGGCTTGCGGTAAATACTCTTTACCACCTGGGGGCAGCACCCCTACGTGATGAATTAATATGGCGGCAAGCGTACCGGCAAAACTCGCCACTAAGTCTTGCGGTTGATTAATTTGATTAGGGTTAAACGACACATTAATAGTATGACTGGCTGGTACTATTAAATGACACTCTTCGCCACGTAAATGCTGACTAAATTCAAAGTGTGGAAACACCTGTGGTTGTAATTGTTGCGGTGCAACCAAGGTTACTGGCCATTCATTCATACCAGCGTATTGCTTAACACGCGCAAACACTTTGCTGGCCATCTCCTCAATACTTGAAACCGAGTCAGGAAAAAACTCAACCGTTGGCAAAATAACTTGGCTGTGTTTGGTAAAAAAATCCAAATCAAAGTTTTCTGCTGCCCATATAAAGGTATCAACCAGCCATTGTTGTTCTTGTTCTGCCAATAAGGGCTTTGATTTAAATAGAGTTAACATAAACTACTCTTGCCCCTTCGCCCATTGCCATGCTTGTGTATTGTATAAAGGCACCGTAGAGAGCGCATGATGATGACTGCCCGTAGACTCTTTCGTTGAGTATGATAAATATAATAATGTATGTGTTTTAGCATCATAAATACGGCGCACTTTTAATGACTTAAACAAAATACTCTTAGATGATTTAAACACGACTTCACCGGATTTACTGCGGTCGATAGACTGTAATTGGTCTGGCGTAATTGGCCCAGTTTGACGACAGGCAATCGACATATCTGAGGGGTCTGAAAAATCTAAATTCGCCTCAATATGGCTAATATGACAGGTTACACCGGTCACTAGCGGGTCTTGCTGTGAATTAACCACCACATCTTTAGTGGTAAATAGCCCAAGACTTACTGAAGCAACATCATCAGAGCACCCTGCAAGCCCTGCTAAGCATACAATTAAACCACCCATTTTGAGATACTTCATAGCAAGTCCTTCGTTCATATTAAAAATTAAGTTACGCCTTATACTAAACGCTTTCACCGCGATAAAACAAATTTTATCCACCAACTCAATACTGTAATGGTTTAAAGGGTATTTCGCAGCAAGATACACAATAAAAAAGGCACGCCCGAGGGAGTGCCTTTGCAAACAAATACAGCTAAAGGTTATTAAAAGCTATATTGTGCACCTAGATAAACATAACGACCGGCACCGCCGCCGTAGCCACTATAAAAGTTACCACGACCAATTGGGTAAAATGCCCCTTTGTCGTCAAATACATTGTTAATACCGCCAAATACACGTAAGTCACTTTTATCAGTCAGTGCCAGAGTGTAAGACGCTGATAAACTATGCTTTAAAAATGAGCCATAATCTTGATACGCAAGTGGCTCTGGGTTTGCAATACAAACGGCATCGCCCGCAGCACAGCGCTCATCGTTTGCAGCAACATACTCAAGGTAGTCTTTCTCATCTTCTTGGCTTGCTTTAAACGCGCCTACGTAATTTGTACGCCAGCGGATACGTAAATCATCCATTTTCCATACAATCGACATAGCGGCTTTATCTTTTGAGCGCCCATAACCTGCATACTGTGAAGTAACACTGTTACCATCTAAGCCTTCATAGGTTTGCGAGTTTTCAATAATGTGATTGTAATCAAGCTTAAATGACAAGTTGCCATAGCTGCCGATGTCATATTTGTAAGTTGCAACGACATCGTAACCGCGCGCAGTTAACTCATCCAAGTTATATTCACGCTGTAGAATTTTTACAATGTTACCTTCGTCGTTACGGGTAATATCGTTACAGTATTCGTTATCACTGCCCCACGCAGCCTCTGAGTCATAACATTCGCGCATGATGTTTTCGTTACTTATTTCATCAATTGCATCAACAATGGCAATATCGTAGTAATCCACCGCTAAGTTAAAGCCATCTAAAAACTCAGGAGATACAGTAATACCAAAGGTATAGGTATCGGCTGTTTCTTCTTTTAAGTTTGGATTACCTGTATTTGGCGAGTAGTTATTGTCTTCACTTTCAAATTCAAAATTAGGATCATCAGCTAGCTTTTGTGCCAAGGTTGGCTCTAAACGACAGTTATCGTGTCCTGGGTTTGTTGATGTTGCTGTTAGACCATCACAAATATCATCAAATGAATCAAAATCGCCGCGAGGGGGTGATAATAATTCCGTGATAGTCGGCGCACGCTGTGCTCGTGCATAGTTGGCACGTAGCATGTATCCATCAATTGGTTGCCATAAAAGGCCTAGCTTATAACTGGCGACAGTGCTGATATTATCAATGCTGTAATTTGCTAAACGCAGCGACGTTTCTGCCGACAAACTTTTAGCAAATGGCACATCTTTAAGTAGTGGCACTGCAAGCTCAGCAAACGCCTCATACACTTCTACTTCACCATAAAAAGAAGGCACAACGTTAAACGTAATACCGCCCGCTTTCATATCATCACTGGTATCTAGGCTTTGTGAGTCTTTACGGTACTCTGCACCAAATACTGCAGACACATTACCTGCTGGTAATTCGTATAGGTCTCCGGTGATATAACCCATTACTGTATATTGCTGAATCTCAGTATCAATAATCGGGTTAGTACGGATCCAATCAGCCATCTCAGGGGTAATAGACCCTTCACCAAATAGATTAAGCGGGACACATCCTTGCGATCGCGCTTCGGCGTCTTTACATTGAATAGTGCCATCGGCTAGCTTTTCAGCTTGCAGTGCTTGATTGACACGTACCGTATTTAACTCGTTTCTACGGATTTGATGTTTTTTAAATTGCCCGTATCCAGCAGAGATATCCCAATCCCATGTATCATCAAACATCATACCTTGCAGGCCAGCCCAAGTGCGGATGGTCGTACGGTCGTTATCAGTGCTGATATTACCTACTTCACCAAAACGACGATCCCAATAAATGCGGTCTTTGTATGGGTTGCTGTCAATAATTTCTTGTGCCACATATGGGTTATCAATAGGAATGTAACCTGGCGCAATATCATCGATAGGGTCGCCAGTCACTGGGTCGTAGCGAGGTACGTAAGCCCCTTCGTATTCATCTTCAGGTGACTTATCGTTGAACGAGCCACTTTTGCTGTATTGAATTTGGAAGTAGCTCATAATGTCGTCTGTTACATCATGATCTACTTTTATCGCGGTCGAAAAGTTATCACTAGGTACATCAAGCATGACGTATTGTGACGAATTTATACCATAAATTTCTTCATTACCTTTCCAGTCATCACGCAGCGTTTGCCCGTCGTACCAAAACTGAGTGTCGTTTCGGCTGCTTTCTAAAAATACACCGCCTAAGGTACCATCGCTTTTGCTTGCCCAATCAGCTTGTGTAATACCACTCATACACTGATAACCATCAGCAGTGTACATTTGATTACACATTAACTCATCATCGTAACTATGCGCCGCTTCTATTTTTGCGCGGTCACGGTCGTAAAAGGTCATGCCAAAATCACGATCCCAGTTTGAGCTGACAAATACATAACCACGATCATCAGCAAATGACGTCCCGTAGTTTAAATCAAGCGTAAACTCACGACCGCCACCATCTGTTGTTTCACCGCCACGGGCTTGAAATTCAAAGCCTTCTTTTTTTGACTGGGTAATAATATTCACTACACCGGCTACCGCATCGGCACCATAAGTGGCCGACGCACCACCACTAATAATTTCAACGCGCTCTACCATGCCACTAGGAATAGTATTTAAACTGACATAATTACCACCGTAACTATTTGATACTACACGACGACCATCAATCAATATAAGCGTTCTATTAGCGCCTAAATCACGAAGCTGGACTGTTGATAAACCAGTACCCGAAATGCTTGATTGGCTGGTTGTGTTACCAATACTTTGGCTCAGTGCAGGCATATTATCGATTAATACATCTGAAAGATTGCCTAAGCCTGTATCCTGAATTGATGCTCTGTCCATGGTAACCAGCGGAGTTGTGACCGAAAAACTATCACGCTTTAAACGCGAACCCGTTACGGTTATTTTTTCTGGTGCTTCTTGTACCACTTCTTCGCTTGCTTTAGCGGTTGATTGACGAGCAATAGCCTCGTCATTTGCTATTGCATGTCCAGATAAACTCGCTGTTATAGCCAAAGCTAAAGCGCATTTTTTGGTTGATATTTTACTCACAGACTTCCCTCATTTTTTATTATGATCAGGGTCTGTTGATCTTTGCGGATTAAAATTTGTTCAAACTAGGGGCGGTTTAATCGCGGCGCGAAGTTTGTAACCTAGTGGGCTAAGTAAAAACCGAGCAACAAAGAGTAAATCGCCCCTAGGCAGAACCCGAAGGGCAGCGCCTGTTTGGCATTGATGCTGCGTTTTCGCCTATTTATGGGGAATAACCACACCACACAGACTCTGCCTTGCCTAAATACCAAACAGACTGATGCAAATTCAATCTTTAAAGGTCAACAGACCCTAGTACAAATCGCTTTTTTATTAACTTTTTAGTTATTAAATTTGTTTTGTACCAATTGGTTTATTTTACTAATAACATGTTGTAAGTAATCGTGAATAAAAGCACAATGAGAGGTGTCTCGTTTATATCCCTATTTTATATCTATTTATTTATAATCATACACTTAAGGTTTTCGTGTTAGAATGATGTAAAATCGAATGTTAACCAACTATCGTTTTATTTTGCATTAAACACTGCCTAGTAACGTACTTAATCAAGAGGTTTAAATACACAAACTATGAATACTCAACAGACATTTTCAATTGGAAAATGCCAAATATCGGTGTTTGAAAATAAGCTGTTTTGTGCTGATAAAACCTGTGTATTACAACCTAAATTTATAGAACTACTTGTTTACTTGGTAGAGTGTTATCCAAACGCAGTAACGCGTGAGCAACTAATAGAGAATGTGTGGGGTGGTAATCAATATGTGGGCGAAAAAGCACTGACAAATGCCATATGGCATCTTCGTAAAAGCTTTAAAAAACTCGACCCCGACAATACCTATATAGAAACACTGCGTAAAACGGGTTACCGCTTAGTACAAAAACCAACAACGCCAGAGCCTGTTAATAGCATTAACAATACGCCGCTTCGCTCTGGGTATATTTACGCTAGCGTACTTGCTATTGTTATATTATTAGGTAGCTATTGGGGTTATAGCGCCCTTTTTGAAAACGCAAAGCAGCCACTTGCTCAATCGCAACAAGCAGCGCGTTTGTACGATTACATTGAAACAATTACCACCAGCCCAGGAAGAGAGTTGTTTCCGGCTATTTCTAATGACAGTCATTTTTTAGCGTATTCGTGGCGCCGCCCTGGTCATAAAGCTAATTTATACTTACGTGATCTTCATTTACCAGAGCAAGCTGCAATAGCACTTACCGACACCCCATTCATTGAGGGCAGAGCGGTATTTAGTCCTGATTTAACGTTTATTTATTATTACCGCCGTAAAGCTGCTCAAGGCTGTGAAGTAATTCAGCAAAATATCGCCTCGGGCAATATCACTGTTATAGGGCTGTGCGGAAGTAAAACCAGTACCGATATAGACATTAATGCCACAGGCACTAAGCTGGTTTATATAAGTGAAGATGAAAAAATAATGATTTTACCCAGCTTAACCTTGTCGATTTAACCTCATCGCCATACACAGTTACTCAAGTCCCTTGTACGTCAGCATGCCAATATACCGATGAGTCGGTTGTGTTTTCACCAGATGCGACACAGCTGGTGGTATCGCGTAATTTACCAACGGGTTTTGAAGAATTATTTTTAATCGACATAAAAACAGCTCATGCCAAGCAATTAACTTCAGGTTTTGTTGATATGAGAGGCGTTGATTGGCACCCTAATAAGCCACAACTCGTCTTTTCGGGTGTTAAAAAAGGCAAGCGCCAAGGTTATTTTTATAACCTTAAAACACAACAAATGATCAATGCGCACATCGATGGGTTAAGTTACCCAGAATATGCACATGATGGCAGTTTGTATTTTCATCAATGGAATATCGACTCTGCATTAATGCGTGTAGAAACCAGTAATGCGGTTGCAAGTTCGCCTTTTCCGGTATTATCAAGCGACTTTAATACGCGCTTTCCTGATTACAGTAAAGCCAGAAAAAAGTTAGTTTTTGTATCTAACGAATCGGGCTCAATGGAATTATGGACTGCAAATCAAGACGGCACCTCACGAAAACAGCTTACTAATCTCAGTGCAAATATTTACAACCCGGTGTGGTCACCTGATGGTAATTACATTGCCTTTGTTGCTTCTCATCTTGGTGAGCATGCGCTATACCTTTATGACTTTAACACCCAATCAAGTCAGTCATTACCCACAGGCTTTAGTTACCATGGAAAACCGAGTTGGGCTGCAGATAGTAAAAGCCTATTGGTAGCGAATGATCAACACGTTTATCGCTTCGACTTAAAGGGTAATAAACTCGCAAAGGCCATAGATTCACCAACACTATACGCTTATGAAAACAAGCAAGGCGCTTTAATTTTTGCCAACCAAGCAACAAATCAACTATGGATAAAAGACCCAGATAGCCAAACTGAGCAACCACTGGTTAGCGAAATTAATTTATCGAATCATAATTCGTGGTATTTTTTTGAAGGCGACACCTTAGCGCAATCGCGTATTTACTATTTTAATGTAAAACAAGGTGATTACCGTTTGAGTTATTACGACTTATCAACCAACAGCCATCATGACGTAATACGCCTTCCCGAACGCGCATTTAGTCGCACCTCTGGCTTAACCTTTATTACAAATACCAACTGGCTTGTGTACTCTTCGTATAAGTCACCACAAATTGACATAAAACGTATCAACCAAAAATATTTGCCATAATAAATCTAAAATTAAACACGCTACAGGTCTTGTAATTGCTTAAATAGTTTATTGCTAAAAATATGTTCAAGCCACATTTTAAAAATTAAGCGTTATGGGGTTAGCGTGTACAAACCCGTTTGGTATAATTAAATAAACCAATCTAAAGAGGATACGTTAAATGCCACACATTATTATTGAACACTCAGAAGATCTGCCTTTACTACCTCAAGTTCTTGTGGAAAAAATCCATACAACAACGTTTGAAAGTGGCTTATTTGATTTAGAAACAATAAAGACTCGCGCTATTGCTTATCAGCATTATCAGTTAGGTGTGGGTAAAGAAGGGTTTATTCATATTGCGGTGCATATTATGGCTGGGCGTTCCATTGAGCAAAAGCAACTACTAAGTGAGCAATTACTAGCCTGCTTGCAAACGTATTGCAGAGCCTCTGACAGTTTAAGCGTAAATATTTACGAAATGGATCACGAGATTTACCGTAAAAACTAACCGCCATTACAGCATCATAGTTATAGGCGAGAGCTCTATAACTATGATGGTTTCCTCGCTCAACTGATTTTTTAATTAAATCGTGTTTAAAGCGTAAACTTACCTAGTAAATCCCTTAAAATATTCGATTCTTTATTTAAACCGTTACAAAGCTGCTCTGACTTTTTCATATTTTCTTTGGTTTGCTCTGCCGAATCGGAAATCATCACAATATTTTGGCTAATTTCTGAGGTTGCTAATGTTTGCTCTCGCGTTGCAGTAGCCACTGAGTTGTTTAACTCGCTTAGTAGTACAATTTCCTGTGAAATACCATTTAATGTATGGCCGGTTTCTTTTAAGCGCTCGGCATTTTCTAGGGTGTTTTTGCTGCCCAATTCAATCGCTGTTACCGTGCTTGACGCTTTAGCATTTAACGAATCAATCATCTCATTAATTTGCTCCGTAGACTCCGCGGTACGTTGCGCAAGCGTTCTTACTTCGTCAGCAACTACCGCAAAGCCACGGCCCTGCTCACCCGCTCTAGCAGCCTCAATAGCCGCATTTAACGCCAATAAGTTAGTTTGCTCGGAAATCCCTTTAATTACATCCAATACATGAGAAATTGATTTAATCTCTGTCGAAAGCTCTAACACCGAGGCCACAGAATTGGCCATTGACGCTTCTAGTTGTTCCATTTGTTTAATCGTGCTTTGCACAAACTCAACCCCTTTGTGCGTCGTTTCTTCGGTTTTAGTAGCAATATCTGCTGCATTACTGGCACTACCAGAAATATCCTGAACCGTAACCTCCATCTCATTAACGGCTGCCGCCACCGTTTGCGTACTCGATGATTGCACTTCAGCTAAATTTGCCGCACCTTGCACTTGCTCAAGCACATCTTGGGAAATACCTTTAACATGAATTGCCGACTCAGAAACCTGTTTGAACATATAATGTAACTGCTCTAAAAACAGATTAAACTTAACCGCTAAGTCTGAAATTTCATTATTATCATCAGTAGGGAGTCGCGCTGTTAAATCGCCATCTTTTTCTGTTAACGCATTCACTGCTGCAGTAATGTTTTCGATTGGCCTAAATATTTGCCCTACCAACACGCGTGCTGACGCTAAACCTACAAGCGCAATAATTACACCAAAAATGATATTAGTATTAATGGCACTATTAATTGCGCCATATAATTGCTCTTGGGGAATTTCAGCGACTAGATGCCAACCTAATGAATTTACTGGCGTACTTGAGACAACATAGTCATTACCATCAATTACTTTACTTTGAATTGCCCCATTTTTAATGGGTGCCAAGTCAACAGATTGCCCAATTTTAGTTTTATTACCATGCAACATAATCTCGCCACTACCAGAGACCAAATAAACAATGCCGCCCTCTCCTATTCTATATTCACTTATGAGATCCACCATAGAATCGAGCGAACGGCCTATTCCGGCAATTCCTTGTCTTTGCCCATCAAGCTCAATGGCATAATTAATAAATACCATCACCTCAGAGCTGCCTTTATCTATGTCGAGCGCTACTTCAAATGGTCTATCCGATGCTAAAAAAGCATCAAACCAAGTATCACTACTGTCTATTTGCCTAGAAATACCTTCATCGGTGTAATAATTGCGGGAGTTTTTAGAAATAATGTATGCGTTATTGGCTTGGTTTTTATTTTTTATATGTTTGAGGTAATCAATGAATTTACCTCGGCTTTGCGCATCTTCATTATTATTCATCCATTGTTGCACAAATAAGTTTTGCGCTATTTCTTTGCCAACAATAATAGGAGTCGATAACTCTAATTCGATTTGGCTTTTCACTTCACTAAGCGCTGTTGGTAAATCTACTTTGGCTAGTTTGTCTTCTGTATTTGAGCGAATACTATTTGAAAATATTAGAGTAGATATTGCTAAAGGAGCAACAACAGCCAAAATAAGGCTGAGGTATACTTTTCGTTTTAATAACATAGAGCACCTAAGGGGTAACAAAGCGGTATTTTATATACTGCACACAATTAACAGTAGCGACATTAAAGGTCACAAAATAAAGATTTTTATAATAAAATCCCATAACACTTTAATAGTAGATTCAACTGTGTATATTGCAATGTATTCAATAAAATTAATAAAAAAATCAGTGCGCTGATAAAAATACAATAGAAGTAATAGAAATGAAGTTTTATAAACTAGGAAGGTGAGTTTCTATTTACTTGGAAAGCTTTGAAAAGTGGTGGCCCCTCCCAGACTCGAACTGGGGACCTAACGATTATGAGTCGTGTGCTCTAACCAACTGAGCTAAGGGGCCATCTTTGTATAACTGTAAGCAGTTAATTTTTGAAGCGTTTAGCCACAGAGCGACTAAAGCGGGTTGCAGTATAAAAAGTTTTTAGGGGCTTGTCACTAGCAAAAAGCTTTATTTTAACAATCAAGGGGCTAACTGCTCAAATAGTAGGCTTTGAGGTTTTGTTAGTGATGAGTTTTGTAAAACAAATCCATCTATTAATAGCAGCCTGAGTAACTAATACACATACCTTTGGGAGCACTTAGCAACTCAGTATTAAATGTCCTGCTATGCTGCTACATTATTTTTTGGCAATAATGTAAATCGCATGAATTAATCCAGGGAAATAGCCGAGCAAAGTTAGCAAAATATTTAACCAAAAATGCATCCCTAGTCCTACCTGTAAAAACACACCCAGTGGTGGTAATAAAATAGAAAAAATAATTCTAATGATATCCATAATTTAATCCTTATAATGTTAGCAAAGCAAAAAGCCCAGCAGGGCTGGGCTTTAGTATAGTGTATTATTCTGCAATAACAGTTAATTCATCAACTACCTTGCGAACATCTTCAGCGTTTTTAGCAATTTCCATCGCTAATTGCTTTTCAGCATCAGACTCAACTGTACCTTTAAGAGTTACCACACCATTATCGGTATCAACATCAATGTCTGTACCACCTACTTCAGAATCAAATAAGTAACGTGTTGTGATCACTGTAGTGATTTTAGCATCTGTTAAATCACTTTCAGTGTCGTTACCCATCATTTCAGAGTCATGCTTCTTCATGTCGGAGTTTTTTACCACAGTTAGACTGTTTTCAACGTCAGTTACACCATCTAGGCTTAGCACGAGTTCTTCAGCAAGCTCTTTATCTACTTCGCTGTTTACTTTACCTGTTAGCATTACCTTGCCGTTTTTTACGTCCGTGTTGATATCAAAGTTATTTAGATTGGTGTTCATCAGCAGTACTGTTTCTGCTTTCCCATCAATCCAAGCATCTTTGCTTTCGTTTTCCCAACTGCTTGCCTGAGCGCCCATTGCGGTTGTTCCTAATACTAGGGCTGCAATCATAGACTTATTAAATGTTTTCATAATCGTTCTCCTTTTGATTAAAGACACTTAAGCTAATGCGAGCATCGGGCCAACATTTTATAACCTTTAATTTCAATAGGTTAATTTAAAATAGTAGATATTGGCTTAAACCTACTAAGTAAACATTTACAGACTATTGCGTAAAAGTTTCTCGAATAGCGAAACTAACTAAATAATTGTATATTTGGTTAATCTGTCGTTAATATAATAAAGGGTCAAAAACCCAAAATTATAAACCACTGAATTTAAACAATTTAATGTTTGGTATAAGGCTTGCTTTGAAATAACCAGCAATCATAAAAGGATAATTTAAATGTCTGTTAAAATTGAAGACCGCCCTATTGAGCAAGTTCGTGAGCAAGTGATTGATCAGCTCATTTATAACTACAGCCATGGTGTTATTTCTGTAGAAGCATTTGAAAGGCGCTTAGACGACGCCATGGCAGCGAGTGACAATAAAGCACTTATGGATCTCGTTGAAGATTTAACCTTAAATACTGACCAACAATATAAGGCGCAAAAGCACTCTCAGTTTGCACCTAATTATAGCGCGCAGCATGAGACTGATGAAGAGCCACTTACATTAAGAAGCATTCTTGGTTCGAGTGAACGAAGCGGCCAATGGGTAGTTCCTCAAAACATTTATATAGAAAACTACATGGGGTCAATCAATCTTGATTTTACGGATGCTATTTTTACCCATCAACATGTCACTATTCACGTTAATTGTTACTTTGGCAGCGAAGAAATATATGTACCAGAGCACGTTAATGTAGTTTCTAAAATGTTTTGTATTTTAGGCAGTTTTGAAAATAAAACAGTGTCACTAAATAAGCGCCAAGGGCCAACGATTCACATTGAAGGAAAAACTGTTTTAGGCTCTGTGGAAGTTAAAGTTAAGCGCACTATTAAAGAAAAATTTATTAGCTTTGCAAATGATCTAAAAACTCAACTTGGCATACATGGTAAACATTATTAAATATGCTGAACATTGAATGAAACCATAATAGTTGGCTTCATTCATATTATAAGTCGTTATTTCGCTCACTAGGTACATCACTCATGTACTCTACAAACTCAACTTCAAACCCTGCGGGATCAATATAATAAATGTTTTTTCTAAATGGATTTACAGCACCTTCTTTACTTATTGCAAAGCCCGCATGTTTTAGGCGCGCTATTACTGCATTTAAGTTATTGGTTACATAGGCAAAGTGTGCCAAACCAATTTGATGTCCTGATAGGTCGCGGTTTTTCCCTTCACCGTGATCGCTTATAGCAATATATTGCTCGTTATCACCAAAATGTACCCAGCGCCTTGCTTTACCATACCAGGTTCCTTCGCCCTCACTTCTAATTGACCAATAGGGAAACGCTGCTTGGTAAAACTTAAGCATGGCGTTTATGTCACTAACAACTAAATTTACGTGTTCTAATTTCATAACTTTCTTCCTGTTAATTGAATATAGAACATCATAAAACCTCAAGTTAACTTTAGGTAAAGCGCTAATTTACAAATTTATTGTCTGTTTTTATTCCGATAAATATATTGAAAGATCATGCCTGTACAAAAAACACTCACAAGTATTTAGGCTTTATGGTTTACTTTATGGCAAAAACCGCTAAAATACGCCGGCTTAAATATATAAACGTTCTTTTACAACCCAAAGGTAATACCATGCATCCAATGTTAAACATTGCGGTTCGCGCTGCGCGTAACGCAGGCAAGCTTATTCTTCGTGCAAGTGAAGACTTATCAAAAGTTGAAGTGCAACAAAAAGGCACTAATGATTTAGTTACGAACATTGATAAAGAAGCCGAAGCCGTAATTCGTGACACTATTTTACGTTCTTACCCTGATCACTGCATCGTTGGTGAAGAGTTAGGCGAACACAAAGGTAAGGATGCTGATTACCAATGGATTGTTGACCCACTTGATGGTACAACTAACTTCATCAAGGGTATCCCTCATTTCGCAGTATCTATTGCACTTAAAGTTAAAGGTCGTTTAGACCAAGCCGTAATTTACGATCCAATTCGTGGCGAGCTTTTCACCGCTTCTCGTGGTCAAGGCGCACAGTTAAACAGCAAACGTTTACGTGTATCTAAAACGGTTGAACTTGCCGGTTCTGTTCTTGCAACAGGTTTCCCTTTCAAACAAAAACACCACTTAGATGCCTATTCTGAAGCGTTTAAAGCATTATTCGTACATACCGCTGATATTCGTCGTGCAGGTTCTGCAGCACTTGATATGGCATATGTTGCAGCGGGTCGTGTTGATGGTTTCTTTGAAATTGGTTTAAAACCGTGGGATACAGCAGCAGGCGAGCTATTAGTTAAAGAAGCTGGCGGCATGGTTGTTGATTTTGCTGGCGGTAATAACTACAACGTGAGCGGTAACATTATTTGTGGTGCACCTAAGCTAACACAAGCGATTGTTCGTGAAATGCGCCCAGTATTATCTGAGTCGTTATTACGTTAATCGTAATACCGCACTAAAAAAGGAGCCGAGGCTCCTTTTTTGCTTTTTGTTAGCCACTTTTTTTACTATTGGATAAACGCACAACAGCGGGTGCAGGCCTTCTTCGATTACAAATAAATAAGTAGCTGTGACGATAACGTTTTGCTTCTTTTTTAGCATCTGTGGCTAATGCCGCTACTTGATGGCTATTTTTACACTGCTGCAGATCCGGCTCAACTAAACCTATAGATAATGTAAGTAAAGGTACAAACTGCTTTTCGCCCTCTCGATTAGTTGCCCAATACCCTTTTCCAGCAATATGCTCTGGCGTAAAAATACGCGTGACTGCAATTCAAATTACGTGATAATGGTATTACAAACCTCCACCGCATCTTTTTTTTCAAACACCACCATAAAGTCATCGCCACCAATATGCCCGACAAAGTTAGCGCTGTGCGCACACGCTTTTACAGTCACATCGGCCAGAAGTTTTATCACGCTGTCCCCACTGGCATAACCATACAGATCGTTAAATTGTTTAAAATGATTTAAATCGATATAGGCTAGTGAAAATGGCTGTTTATGTTGCAGACGCTGCTCTATTACCTCACTAATTGCCACATTACCCGGTAACATGGTCAGAGGGTTAGCATGTTGGAGGTGGCGGATTTTTTCAGCGGTAATGTGCTTTAATATATCCCTGAGCGGTGCCAAACCTAAATATTTATTATTACTTGTGATAACAATATGGCGACGAATATCAAAGTCTTGCTCTGTTATTTGCTGAGAGACAATATCAAGCATTTGATTTTCATCAACCACCAAAGGCTGTTTATCCATTAACTCAGTGACTTCACATTTATCATAAAGTGCGTGCCCGTATGGCGCGGCAAACACTTCTGTTAGCTGATCTTTGTGTAACAGCCCTATTGGCTGCTGATTGCTATTTAAAACGGGTAAGCTAATTATGCGCTTGTCTTGCTCAAAAAGCGCATGAGCTTCTTTACAACGCGTATGACTGCTAATGGCAGGCTGAGCAACAGCAAGCACCCCGATAGCCATTGATTGTTCAAACTTTGACCCTGCTTGAGTCGATGTAAATGCTTGTAACTGCTTACAGTTATAGTCATAGCTTGGTTGTTGGCTGGGTCTTTCTAACAAAAATCCCTGAACATGACTTATGCCTATACTTTTAACTAAATCGAGTTCTTCAGTACGCTCAATTCCCTCTGCAATCACCGCTGTATTTGTTGCCCGCGCTAACACCACAATTGATTTTAGAAATTCTTTTTTAACTTCGCTTTGATCGCAATGATCAATAAAGTAACGATCAATTTTTACAATATCTGGGCATAACTGCGACCATTGCTTTAGACCGGAATAACCTGCACCAAGATCGTCAATAGCAATAGTAAAGCCTAGCTCTCGATAATGAGCAATGGTTTTTAACAGTAAAAAGCCATCATCTACTTTTTCTTGTTCGGTGACTTCAATCACCACACGATTAGCCGCAAGACCAAACTGTTCAATTAAATGTAAGGTTTCGCCTTTAGGGTGGCTCGGATCGAGTAGAATTTTTGGGCTGACATTTAAAAATAACTTCCCTTGTAGATTTAGTTTTACAAAGTTTTCTATGGCGCGAGAACGGCATAAAAGCTCAAGCTCTGAAATTAATTGATATTTATGAGCCGTTTCGAATAGCTTATTTGGCATCGCTAATGGGCTATTTTTAGGGCCTCGACTCAGCGCTTCATACCCAATAATAGATTGCTTAGTTATATCAAAAATAGGTTGGAACAAGGTTGTTATTGCCCCTTGTTGTAAGATTGACTCTAAGGCTTTACGTTGCTCAGTCACTACTAGCTCTGATCAAAATTAAATAAGAGTAATAAAATATCAAGCTCGTATGACAATTATATGTCTTACACGCTAAGCAATAAAAAACCGCTCACAAGGAGCGGTTTTTTAAAAAGGATAATTTAATCTCAATTAAGGCATTGAGTCTAAATCGGCACCTTCTTTTTCAATCACCTCTGGTATTAAATCTTCTTTACTTACGCCCATGGCAATCGCCACCGAGCTGGCAACGTAAACTGAAGAATAAGTACCAATAAATACACCAAATAATAGTGCGGTAGCAAAGCCATGAATAGTTTGGCCGCCCCATACAAAGAGTGCAATCAATACTAAAATAGTGGTAATTGATGTAACTAAAGTACGATTAAGTGTTTGCGTAAGTGACAGGTCAATAATTTCAATGGTGTCGTCAATACGTACTTTACGGAAGTTTTCACGGATACGGTCTGATACAACAATGGTATCGTTTAGTGAGTAACCTATCACGGCGAGTATTGCAGCCAAAATAGTTAGGTCAAACTCTAAACCAAGCACCGAGAATAAACCAATCGTAATGATTACATCGTGTAATAGTGCACCCACCGCACCTACAGCAAAGCGCCATTCAAAGCGAAATGCCACGTAAATTAAGATACATATAAGCGCAGTTAACATGGCAAGGCCACCCTGCTCTTTTAAGTCTTCACCTACGCTTGGGCCTACAAACTCAATACGGCGCATTACTACGCTATCATCAGCTTGTTTAAGGGCAGCAATTACTTGGTTACCAATCACTTCTGCTTTTACATCATCACCGCGAGGGGCTAAACGGACCAGTATTTCTTGGCTTGAGCCAAAAAGCTGTACCGATGCATCAGCAAAGTCGTTTTCAGCCAGTACATTACGTACTTTTTTCAGATCGGCAGGTTGTGAAAAACCTACCTCAACTGCGGTACCGCCGGTAAAATCTAAACCGAAATTTAAGCCTTTAACAAAAAGTGACGCCAGCGACGCTATGATTAATAACGTAGAAAAGCCCATTGCCACTTTTCGAAGAGACATGAAACGAAGGGTTTTTCCGCCCAATCTTAAAATTTGCATGTCTGCTCCTTAAATTGAAAGTTTATCAACACGTTTACCACCAATAAATAGGTTGATCACCGCACGGGTACCTACAATTGCTGTAAACATAGAGGTTAAAATACCAATTGCTAGGGTTACCGCAAAGCCTGCAACAGGACCGGTACCAACAGCAAACAAGATAATCGCCGCAATTAATGTGGTGATATTGGCATCAAAAATAGTACTAAAGGCACTATCGTAACCAAAATGAACCGCTTGTTGAGGGCTGCGGCCATCAGCGAGCTCTTCACGAATACGCTCAAATATAAGTACGTTCGCATCAACAGCCATACCAACGGTTAGTACAATACCTGCGATACCCGGCAGGGTAAGCGTTGCACCTGGAATTAACGACATTACACCAATAATAAGTACTAAGTTGGCAGCCAGTGCGATATTCGCAACAAGACCAAAACCTTTGTAGTAAATAAGCATAAAGGCCAGTACAAACGCAAAACCTAAGGCTACAGCGGTCATACCTGCTTCAATGTTTTCTTGACCTAGGCTTGGCCCAACCGTACGTTCTTCTACTATTTGAATAGGCGCAACCAGTGCACCCGCGCGAAGTAGTAAACTTAAGTTATGTGCTTCAGCGGGGTTATCAATACCGGTAATACGGAATGAACGGTCAAGACGCGCTTGAATGGTTGCTACGTTAATCACTTCTTCCACTTTAATTGGTGGAAGTGCTTTACCTTCGCTATCTTTTTTACCCGATGGCTTGTACTCAATAAACACGGTAGCCATACGTTTACCAATAGCACGTTTGGTGAAGGCATTCATTTTTGCCCCACCTTTACTATCGAGTTTAATGCTTACTTGTGGACGCTGGTACTCATCTGCACCTGACTGCGCGCCAGTAATATGGCTGCCTTCAAGAATGATGCGCTTTTTTAGTACCACAGGATAACCATCACGGCTCATGATCATTTCAGTACCCGGTGGGATACGACCTTGAGCAGCGGCGCTTATGTCAGCATTTTCGTCAACTTCACGAAACTCAAGCGTTGCCGTAGCACCTAAAATCTCTTTAGCGCGAGCGGTATCTTGAATCCCTGGTAATTGCACAATAATACGTTCAGCACCTTGGCGCTGTACGTTTGGCTCTGCAACGCCAATTTGGTTGATACGGTTACGAATAATCGTTTCGTTTTGCTTGATGGCATAGTCACGAATTTCTTTTAGCTTTAGCTCACTCATAGTGGCAAAGAATGCGTTATCGTTACTGCTATCATCAATGTAAACGTTTAATGGGTAACGGCTTTCTAAAAAGCGCTCTGCGGCTTCTTTGTCTTCTTCGTTACGCATTTCTACACGCATACGCTCTGAGCCTGCTACACGGCGCACACTACGATAACGTAGTTTTTCTTCGCGCAGGTCGCTACGAAAATCTTGCTCCATTTGCTCAAGCTGATTATCAACCGCAGTGACCATATCGATTTCCATGGTGAAATGTACACCACCACTTAAATCTAGGCCTAACTTCATAGGATTACCGCCAAGCGACTTTAACCAAGCCGGTTGTGCCGGTGCCATATTGATAGCTGAGATATAATCGTCACTAAGTGAGTTACGCAATAAGTCTTGTGCTTTTAGTTGGTCTTCAACGTTTTTAAAACGAACAAGAATTTGCCCGTCTTCGAGTTTCGTCGATTTAGCGCTGACGTTATCTTTTTTGAGGATTGCGTTTACTTTGTCTACAACACTGAGGTCGACATCGGTGCCTTTAGCGCCAGAAACTTGTATGGCCGGATCGCGGCCATACAAGTTTGGTGAAGCATATAAAAGGCCAATGGCTAACACAGCTAAAACAAGTAAATACTTCCAAATTGGAAACTTGTTTAACACGGGGCCGTCCTTATTATTTTTATAGCGACTTCATTGTGCCTTTAGGCAGTACAGCAGATACTGCTGATTTTTGTACAGTTACTTCTGCTTGCTCATTTAATGAGATCACGATGAAGTCTTTATCTTCAGCAATTTTTACGATTTTACCCACTAAACCACCTTGGGTTAGCACTTCATCGCCTTTTGCCATCGCGCTCATTAAGCTTTTATGCTCTTTTACGCGCTTAGCTTGCGGGCGGTAAATTAAAAAGTAAAAAACCAAACCAAAAATCGCTAACATAATTAGCATTTCCATACCGCCGCCTGCTGCAGGTGCGCCAGCGCTGGCATGTGCGTTTGAAATAAATAAACTCATAATACTTCCTCTTTAATTTTTAAATTTTAATTTGTTGTATCAGCTAGCTCTGGCACTTCTTGGCCTCGGCGAGCGTAAAAATCGTGTACAAATGTCTCTAGTTGACCTTCGCTAATAGCATTACGCAAACCTTCCATAACACGTTGATAGTATCGTAAGTTATGGATAGTGTTTAGTCGTGCGCCAAGAATTTCGTTACATTTGTCTAAATGATGCAAATAAGCACGCGAATAATTGTTACAGGTATGGCAATCACACTCTGGATCAAGTGGGCCAGTATCTGTTTTATGCACTGCGTTACGGATTTTTATGATGCCAGTAGTAATAAATAAGTGACCGTTACGTGCATTGCGCGTTGGCATTACACAGTCAAACATATCTATACCACGGCGAACCGATTCAACTAGGTCTTCTGGCTTGCCAACACCCATTAGGTATCGCGGTTTGTTTTCTGGCATTTTATAAGCACAATGATCAAGAATATTAATCATTTCATGTTTAGGCTCACCCACCGATAAACCACCGAGTGCATAACCATCAAAACCAATCTCTTCAAGGCCTGCTTGTGATTGTGCACGAAGCTCAGGATACATACCGCCTTGAATAATACCAAACAATGCTGATGGGTTGTCGCCATGCCCTTCTTTTGAACGCTTAGCCCAACGAAGAGAAAGCTCCATAGAGTCTTTGGCTTCTTTTTCGGTGGCAGGATATGGCGTACATTCGTCAAATATCATCACGATATCTGAGCCAAGATCACGCTGCACTTCCATTGACTTTTCTGGCGACATCATAATTTGGTCACCATTTACAGGCGATTGGAACATCACGCCTTCTTCAGTGATTTTACGCATTGCACCAAGGCTAAATACTTGGAAACCGCCTGAGTCAGTTAAAATTGGGAAGTCCCAATTCATAAAGTCGTGTAAATCACCATGCTGTTTAATGATTTCAGTACCAGGGCGCAACATTAAGTGAAATGTATTGCCCAAACAAATTTGTGCACCCGTTGCTTTTACTTCATCAGGTGTCATACCCTTAACCGTGCCGTAAGTACCTACAGGCATAAACGCCGGTGTTTCTATTACACCTCGGTCAAAAATCAAGCGGCCGCGGCGCGCTTTACCATCAGTGCAGTCTAATTCAAATTTCATAATATCCTCTGTGTCGGAAAAACAGTCCAACAAGCTATAATTTAACCGCTCGATTCTACCCTTTTTACCACCCTATTACTATTAGCAGTGAGAAATTCACTATGCTTAGGAGTAAAATAAAAACCGATAACGCTGTAAATTATTTACGGGTCAAAAACATCGCATCGCCATAGCTAAAAAAGCGATACTGTTGTTCAATCGCCGTATTGTAAGCGCCCATAATGTTGTCTTGCCCTGCAAAGGCACTAACTAACATGATCAGAGTTGATTCGGGTAAATGGAAGTTAGTTACCATGGCATCAACAACGTTAAATTGATAACCCGGAAAAATAAAGATATCGGTATCGCCAAAGTAAGTATCTAGCTTGCCGCCATGTATTTTTGCTGCAGACTCAAGTGAGCGTACTGAAGTTGTACCTATAGCAATTACTCGCCCGCCTTTGGCTTTGGTGCTTGCAACCGCATCAACCACATCTTGTGGCACTTCAATATATTCAGAGTGCATGATGTGCTCATCAACACTCTCAACTCTTACAGGCTGAAAGGTGCCAGCACCAACGTGCAAGGTTACAAACGCCATTTGCACGCCTTTATCTTTGAGCGCAGCCATGAGTTTATCGTCAAAATGAAGACCTGCCGTAGGTGCAGCAACAGCGCCTGGCTTTTCGCCATATACCGTTTGGTAACGCTCACGGTCGGCTTCGTTATCTGGGCGGTCAATATAAGGAGGAAGCGGCATGTGGCCCACATCATTTAAAATATCGAGCACATTTTCATTGCGGTCAAACTCAAGCTCAAATAAGGTATCATGGCGTGCCACCATAATAGCTTTTGCTTTGCCCTCTAAAATGAGTACATTACCTGGCTTTGGGGATTTACTCGCACGAATATGCGCAAGTACGCGGTGTTCGTCTAATACGCGTTCAACGAGTACCTCAACTTTACCACCAGACTCTTTTTGACCAAACATACGCGCAGGTATAACCTTGGTATTATTAAAAACCAGTAAATCGTTTTCGTTTACAAGCTCAAGTATGTCACTAAATATTTTATGCTCAATCTCACCAGTTGGCCCGTTTAGGCTCAATAAACGGCTACTCGTTCTATCTGCTTTAGGAAAACGAGCAATTAATTCATCAGGTAAGTCAAAGCTAAAATCAGCTACGCGCATTGTTAGAATTCCACATCATTTAAAATCGCGCCAAGTGTATACCCAAACCACCTCAAAATGCGAGTTTCAGTTGGAATTAAAAGCGATTTAGGCAAGGCATTGATTGCAAACAATAGTGGTTCTATTATTAATATCAATAACGCAGTATAAATCGCTTTTAAACCAACCCGTGGGCGTTTCACAGGGGCATACTCTCATCGTTGCTACTTTTTGAAAGGGATTACCATTACTGCAAAGTATCGCCTTGATATTAAGCCCCTGTGAAGCGCTGAATTCTGCATTTTGAGGTGGTTTGGGTATATTTAAACCACCTCAAAATGCGAGTTTCAGTTGGAATTAAAAGCGATTTAGGCAAGGCATTGATTGCAAATAATAGTGGTTCTATTATTAATATCAATAACGCAGTATAAATCGCTTTTAAGCCAACCCGTGGGCGTTTCACAGGGGCATACTCTCATCGTTGCTACTTCTTGAAAGGGACTACCATTACTGCAAAGTATCGCCTTGATATTAAGCCCCTGTGAAGCGCTGAATTCTGCATTTTGAGGTGGTTTGGGT